>JAQUYZ010000420.1 GCA_028691625.1 Eubacteriales bacterium | reverse complement strand
TTTGATCGTTATTTCTGCAGGACAGTCCATGAAAAAGAACGGGTATCTGGCAAGACTGGAGGAGCAGCTTCAGAAAGCAGATATTACACATGTGCTGTATGATAAAATACAGCCAAATCCGCTGAAGGAGCATGTCATGGAAGGAGCTGCTTTAGCGAAAGCGCAAAAATGTGACTTTGTGATCGGTCTTGGCGGCGGCAGCAGCATCGACTCTGCCAAAGCGATTGCCGTTATGGCCACCAATGACGGTGACTACTGGGATTACATTTCAGGCGGAACAGGTAAGGGCAAACCCGTGCCGAATTCTCCCCTGCCGATCATAGCAATAACGACAACTGCAGGCACCGGAACGGAAGCGGATCCCTGGACGGTGATTACCAATGGAGAAGAAAAAATCGGTTTTGGATATGACGAAACTTTCCCATTGCTTTCCATCGTAGATCCCGATCTGATGACGAGCGTTCCTTCCCGTTTGACCGCTTACCAGGGCTTCGACGCTTTATTTCATAGTACAGAAGGATATTTGAACAATACGGCAAATGAAATGAGTGATTTATTTGCGCTCAAGTCCATTGCCCTCATCGGCAGGAGTCTGGTCAAGGCTGTTACCGACGGAAGCAATGAGGAGGCAAGAGCTGAT
Organism: Eubacteriales bacterium; assembly: GCA_028691625.1. Classification (GTDB taxonomy): domain Bacteria; phylum Bacillota; class Clostridia; order Peptostreptococcales; family Anaerovoracaceae; genus Anoxybacterium. The sequence goes on along the minus strand of JAQUYZ010000420.1, from coordinate 2,001 downwards.
GTGGCTCTGGCCAATACGCTGGCAGGCATCGTCGAGAGCACCTCCGGCTGCATCTCCGAGCATTCCATCGAACACGCCATGAGTGCATATCACTATAGTCTCCCCCACGGTGCCGGCCTGATCATGATCAGCGTTGCTTATTATACGTTCCTGGCAAACTCCGGCAGCTGCAGCGAACGGCTCATCGATATGGCCAAAGCCCTTGGAAATCCGAATGCAGACAAGCCGATGGATTTTGTAGCAGCTTTGCAGGCACTGCAAAAGGCTTGTGGAGTAGATCAGTTGAAAATGTCCGACTACGGAATCCAGCGGGATGAAATCAGTAAAATAGCGGAGAATGCCTACATCACGATGGGCGGCCTGTATCAAGTCGATCCGTGCACGATCGCAAAAGAAGACACGATTCAGATCCTTGAGCAATCCTACCGCTAGTCGCATAGGACTGCCTCAGAGATCACAATAAGATGACCTCCGTTGAAATCGAGGTCATCTTTTTCATATCATTCATCAAACTTCCAACTGAATAAGACTGATTTTTACACATGAAATTTAAAATAGGCGAGATAATATTAGTATTGCGGCGAGAGGAGAAAAACAATGGACAACAATAAAAACAGAAGAAAGGACCGGGAGAAAAGCAATCCCGAATTACGGAAAATAGATCCCAAGAACAATGCGGGTGCCGGTTTTATTGACGGCGTGAAAATCGGCGTGCACGAAAGCGGACATGAGAAAAGGAGAAAACATTGATAATCTGTCCCGTTTGTCAGCAAACCAGTTTTGTAATAAAATATGAGGCATCCCATGTCTATTCTTATGTGGTTGATTCTGATGCTCCCGGACTCAGAAATCAGGATGAGTTTCTGTCTTTTTTGTATGATAAGAGGGAGCTGACGAATTCCAAACAATATGTGGAATGCCTATCCTGCGGCGCTAAATTTCCGTGCCGCTTCAATCTTTGGAACAAGGATACAAGCATGAAGGATCTGCAGGACACCATCAACAAGACAGGTTTTTCCTGAATTTGAAGAAAAGACGGGCGTTCCCCGGAATTCAGGCAAAAAAAATACCCCGGATTATCCCCAAGGTTATTTTTGATGCCTTAAGCTGTTATATCAATAATAAACATTCCTTAATGACTTCTTCTGTGAGTTCAAACTCAGCATACTCATTTTTCTTCATTTCATATCTTCCTTTCAGCTGTAAATTCTATTGCCAAGAATCATTTATATTATTCCATCCTCATTTTTTCTTCTGCTTCTCTTTGAAATATATTCAGGATATCTTCATAGATTCCTTCAGAAAGTGTTTCATCATAAAGCGGTTTACGGCCTTCGATCCCCAGTTTTTTATCCAACATCTTGTCCATTCGTTTCAGGCTATTCTGTTGATCAAAACCCATCGCGTTGATTTCATTCAATAAATTCAGAGCAGTTCTCATTTCCATCTACCTCCCTTTTCTGAGTAGTTCAGCATGTATTTAAACAAAAAACTCCCGCAATAAAATTACAAGAGTCGAACAATATCATTATTATTAATAAATATGTTTCGTGCCCATTGGTTCCTTTCTTTTTGCAATATCATTATTATACCACAGTTATTAAAAATATGCAAATTATCGCAAACTTTTATTTTCTAAGTTATTCCACTATAGATTATATAAAAAAGTACGAAGAAATAATGGAAAGTGCTTCCGCCGAGAACGAACAGGTGCCAGACCGAGTGCATGAACCGGGGCTTTTTCGCATTATAAAATATTACCCCGAAGGAATAGAACAAGCCGCCAATCAGCAGAAGAGCAAAGCCGCCCGGCGGGATCAGATCCATCAAAGGCTTGACCGCGAAGATAACCGACCAGCCCATCAACAAATACAATACCAGAGACAGCTTATGCCACTTCTTTAAACTGATTGCATTGGCAATGATCCCTGCAATCGCAAAGAAAGCGTTGATAGAAAAAAGTGCCCAACCCAGAGCACCGCCGAGCAGGCTGAGGTAGAT
>JAQUYZ010000419.1 GCA_028691625.1 Eubacteriales bacterium | reverse complement strand
TATCGAAAGTATACTGACAAATCGGCTGGGTGCGGCCGGCAAGAAGCTGCATACTGCTCGCAGCCGAAATGATCAGGTGGCAGTGGATATCCGGCTGTATTTAATGGAAGAGATGAAAACCATCCTTGACCTGCTGGAAGAACTGAACGCAACTCTTACGGCCATCTCGAAAGCAAATCAAAATACGGTAATGCCGGGCTATACCCATTTGCAGCGGGCACAGCCTGTGACACTGGCCTTCCACCTTCTGGCCTACCGGGAAATGTTCCGCAGAGATATCAGGAGATTCCGGAACTGCTATGAGGGGACCGATTCCCTTCCGCTGGGTTCCGGTGCCCTTGCCGGTACCACTTATCATACGGATCGTGATTTTCTTGCAGAGCAGCTGGGCTTTTCCAAGGTCTGTCTGAATGCCATGGACGCGGTAAGCGACAGGGATTTTGCCCTGGAGTTTCTAAGCTGCTCTTCGATCGCCATGATGCACCTTTCCCGCTTCTGTGAGGAATTGATCTTGTGGAGTTCATCGGAGTTCCGCTTTATCGAAATGGACGACGCCTTCAGTACCGGAAGCAGTATCATGCCGCAGAAAAAGAATCCGGATATGGCCGAGCTGATTCGCGGAAAAACCGGAAGGGTTTACGGTGATCTGATGACACTGCTGACCATCATGAAGGGACTGCCCCTGGCTTATAACAAGGATATGCAGGAGGACAAGCCGCCCGTCTTTGATACGGTTGATACACTGAAGAGTTCCCTTGCGATCTTTATTCAAATGATCACTTCTATGAAAATCAATGACGAGGTGATGGAGAACGCCGCCAAGTCGGGCTTCATGAACGCAACGGATGCGGCTGATTATCTGGTTTCAAAAGGGCTCGCTTTCCGAGACTGCCATGAAATTATCGGCAGGATTGTGCTTTACTGCATTGAGCAGGAAAAAGCGATAGAAGACTTGACCCTGAAGGAGCTGCAAGGCTTTTCCGACAAATTTGAGGCAGATATCTTCGAAAAAATCCCTCTCCGCGCCTGTATCAATGCCAAAAAATCAAAGGGCTCCACGTCTTTTGAAAGCGTAGAGCAGATGCTGAAAGAGTAAGACCGGTAAGCAGTCAGCCATTGGGATCAGGTTTGATCCGCTGTTAACTGCATCATAATCTCCAGCTTATTGTAAACACCCCGTTCAAGGGGTTCGTACAGAGGCTGGATTTCTTCTTTTTTCAGATAACTTTTTATCGCTCCATAATACTCCGATTCGCTGAGATTTAAATTGACAGGAGGATAGCCGTTTCGGACCAGTTCATAATACATAGCCAATCTCGCCACTGCTTCCGAATGCGACTCGTATGGATAGATCTCCACCAGCTTGTTGTGAAGATAAGCTGCTCTGAGGATCGGATTGCTTTGAAAATCATTGGTATTCATCCATTGAAACAGGATGTCCATCTGTTCCTCGATTTCACTAGGATGGGGCGGTATGTAATCGAGCATAACAAGGACCGGGTTGTTCCTGCGGTATTCCAGTTTCCCGGGATTGGCCAGGAGCTGATAAAACCGGAAAAGATATTTCTCCGTGAGCTCGATGTCCATATCTGCCATATTGTATGCCAGCTTGATTGCATCCTGATAATTTCCGACAGCAGAATGGTCGCTGATTGTAACATCCACGAGGAACTCGCCCTTTGCGATCTTCTGCACTCCTGTTTTCCCGATGCCGCTTCCATCCAGCTTCAGGGACGTGTAGATCCAATCGATCAGCGTAATTTCTTCAATATATTCAGTTGTTTCTTTTGCGTAAGGCTTTCTATTGTCCAGTATGAGTTTCTTTTTCTTAATCTCACGAAACACCTTTCAAGACCTCACCTTCTAATTATCGTTCCACAGGACATCAATCGCACCTGTAGGATTATAATGTAATTTTTCTGTCTAATTGTACCATACTATTTTTGAATATGGTACAATATCGAAATAAAATTGAATTTGTGAAGAACACTTGCGCTTTAATTGATGACAATCTGAAAAACATGTGATTATCCATCCCATTACAGGGTATTAAAATGATAAATTCAAACGATCAGTAAAGGAGGGTGAAGTGAATGCCAGTTAGAGATTGTATGACAGGTTCCCCATATTGTCCGGGAAACAAGGAGTCGAAGTTTGCAATGCCCGGTTATGAGCCCGCAGGCTGTGATTCTTGCATAGAACAGGGTCTGAAAGAGAATGAGATTCCGAAATGTTTTTTCTGCAAAATCGAAGAGAAGGCTCCGCTGAATACCGATGATTTTTCCTTTAAGAATTTTGCAAACAAGGTTATGGAAAATAAGCTGAAGTTCCACCGTTAGCCGTACATAAAAGAGCTGAAAACTAAAAAAGCTAAGAATTTCAAATGAAATTCATAGCTTTTTTCAATGGGATTCTCTCTTATACGGGATAGACCATATCCTCTTCATTCAGTAACGAGGAATCGATCTGATATCTCTTTGCATTTCTGTATTTAAAGAACTCGATGGATGGTCCCGGGAACAGTGCTCTTGTAAGCACATCCTCATCCTGCTCCACATACTGTGCGACTTCCTTCATGATTTTTTTCAGCTCCGGCTCGATGAGATCAGCAGGTCTGACTGTGATCACCTCATCGTCCCCGATGA
>JAQUYZ010000418.1 GCA_028691625.1 Eubacteriales bacterium | reverse complement strand
CTTCCGATCTCGACTAAATCGAGGCAGATAATCCTCTGGAGGTGAAAAGGTGATCACAATAGAATACCTGATGACTGGCGGTATCCTGGACAAAAAATCGATAAGACAGTTGGAGAAGTTGATTTAGATTTTTCCGAAGACTTTTAGCAGAAAGGGAACACTTTAATAATGGGCAGTTTTGAATTATTTGCAATCGCCATCGGCTTATCCATGGATGCATTTGCAGTTGCAATTACCAAGGGTTTATGTATGAGCAGAATGCGGTATAAATATGCGTTGATTACCGGATTGTTTTTCGGCGGATTCCAGGCGGCTATGCCACTGATCGGTTTTTTTCTCGGAGTACAGTTTGAAGATTATCTGACCTCCGTCGATCACTGGATCATCTTTGCCCTGCTCTTTCTGATCGGAATCAATATGATTCTGGAATCCCGCAAAGAGGAAAAAGAGAAGTGTGATACATTAAATCTAAAAAATATGACCATCCTATCCTTGGCAACCAGTATCGACGCCTTGGCAGTCGGCATAACCTTCGCCTTTCTGCATGCTGATATTGTGTTCAGCGTCACTGTGATCGGGCTGACCACTTTTGTTTTATCCTTTTTCGGTGTTGTCATCGGCAATCTGTTCGGTTCCCGGTTCAAATCAAAAGCGGAGATTGCAGGCGGTATTATTCTGATCTTGATCGGAACGAAAATCCTTTTAGAGCATTTGGGAGTGACTGGTCTGTGAAAATAATATAGTAAATCTAGAAAGGTTGGGCAAAATGAATCATTTTGAGTATGAAAACAGGACACGAATAATCTTTGGAAAAGAAAGGCATCAAATAGTCGGCGAGTTGATCAAGCCCTTTGCGGACAAGGTTCTGTTTCATTACGGCGGGGAAAGCATCAAGAAGAGCGGGCTTTACCATGAGGTCGTAAAATCTCTTGCAGCGGCAGGAGTTGAGGCTGTTGAACTGGGAGGCGTAAAGCCGAATCCGAGGCTGTCTTTGGTATATGAAGGAATCCGGCTCTGCAGAGAACAAGGGATTCGCTTTATTCTGGCAGTGGGCGGCGGCAGTGTCATCGACTCTGCAAAAGCCATTGCATTGGGTGTTCCTTACGACGGTGATGTTTGGGATTATTATCTGACGAAGAAACAGCCGGAGCAGGTGCTGGATCTTGCAGCCATCCTGACGCTTCCTGCAACCGGATCGGAATCCAGTGACAGCTCGGTTATAACGAACGAGGAGGGTCAATTGAAGGTGGGGTACAGCAGTTACAGGATCAGGCCGTTGTTCAGCATCATGAATCCGGAGCTGTTTTACACTCTGCCGGAGAATCAGGTCGCAAACGGCATCTGTGATATGATGAGCCATATAATGGAACGCTATTTTACCAATACGACCCACACGGATCTGACCGACGGACTTTGCGAAAGCACACTGAAGGTCATCATGAAAAATGCAGAGATTCTAAAAAGAGACAGCCGGAATTATGACGCATGGGCGGAGATTGCGTTTGCGGGAACCATCGCGCACAACGGGCTGCTGGGCTTGGGAAGAGACCAGGATTGGGCCTGCCACAAGATGGAGCATGAATTAAGCGCGATCTATGATGTTGCCCATGGTGCAGGCTTAGCCGTCATGACCCCTTCCTGGATGAGATATGTTTATAAGACAAACACGAACATGTTTGTCCAGTTCGCAGTGAATGTCATGGGAGTGGAAGCCTCCTTCCGTGAGCCGGAATGCATCGTGAGAGAAGGGATCGACAGACTGGAGCGCTTCTTTGTATCCCTTGGTCTGCCGGTAACCCTGACAGAGCTCGGTATCGATGAGATCAATCTTGAGCGGATGGCCAAGAAAGCGACCTGGTGCAAGGAAGGCGAGGAAACGCCGATCGGCGGATTCCAAAAGCTGTTTTGGAAGGATATCGTGGAAATCTATCGGCTTGCCATGTAAAATTCTTCAAAAACCCTCTTGATTTTAGGAGGGTTTTGTTTTATATTTATATTGTTAGCACTCGAATATAATGAGTGCTAAAATACGGAGGAAGGCGACATCAAATTTCCCGGTAACGATACAGGAGGGTGAAACATGGCAAAAAAGCAATTTAAGGCTGAGTCCAAGAGACTTTTGGATCTGATGATCCATTCAATTTATACGCACAAGGAGATATTTCTGAGAGAACTGATTTCCAATTCCAGCGATGCGATCGACAAGCTGTATTACCGGAGCATCATGGAGAACAATACAGGGATTTCCAGAGAGGATTTCGAGATCCGCATTGCGCTGGATAAGGAGAATCGTACCCTGACCATTTTCGACAACGGAATCGGAATGACAAAGGAGGAGCTGGAATCAAATCTTGGAACTATTGCAAAAAGTGGATCCTTGGATTTTAAAAAGGACAACGAGCCAAAAGAAGAGATCGATATCATCGGACAGTTTGGAGTGGGTTTTTATTCTGCTTTCATGGTGAGCAGCGTAGTGACCGTAACAAGCAGGGCTTACGGCGAAGAGCAGGCTTATCGTTGGGAATCCAGGGGCACTGACGGCTACACGATAACAGAATGGGAAAAGGATCACTGCGGCACGGAGATTGTTCTGAAAATAAAAGAGAACACGGAGGATGACAAGTATGATGAATTCCTGCAGGAATACCG
>JAQUYZ010000417.1 GCA_028691625.1 Eubacteriales bacterium | reverse complement strand
TCTGTGAATTCCGGCTTCAGCACAGAATAGTCTATGTACTGCGCCAACTCACTCTCTGTCATCTCACTTGCTTTTTTTTCTGGTCTCATCCGATTGCCTCCCTTTCCCTTGGTAAATGCTATGTGATTATGTATCAAATGTATGATACATTTAAGTTACCACCACTCAAATATTATGTCAATGTTTTTTTCTTGCTATTTGCTTCAAACAGCGATATAATCGCATTTATAAATGTATCATACAATTAAAACATTCGGAGGTCATTATGGGTACGGAAATGAATCATTCCTTTGCGTCATCAATATCCGGTCTATGTACGTTATTGGAGCAGCCGGCCGGACCGCAAAAGGTCTTTGTCGGCCTTGACGGCTTTGTTGATGAAATTATTCATGTAGTGGATGTCCGGTTTTCTTCTGACTCATATCAAAGAATCCCGACGATTCAAGGGTATGCCGACCGGATCGCCCGCGGCAGCGGAATGAGCACGAATATCGAATTGGTAAGCCAGCAGATAAAAATGGGCGGCAACGGGCCGATCCTTGCCAATGCACTGCTCAATTATTCGGTTGATGTGACCTACATGGGGGCTGTCGGTTTCCCTGAGCTTGATCCCGCCTTTCATGCACTGAGCCGATGCGGCAGTATCATCTGCCTTTCTCCACCTGCAGAAACGGATGCTTTAGAATTCAACGACGGTAAGATTATTGCATCCAAGCTGACTGCACTGAATGCGGTCACCTGGGAAAATATCAGAAGCCATTGCACATTCCCTCAGCTCATCGAGTTATTTGATGAATGTAATTATCTTGTCTTCTCAAATTGGTCCATGATATTAGGTATGAATCAGATCTGGGAAGAATTCCTTAAAACGGTGGCGCCGGGGATTCACACATCCGGAAAGACCGTATTTTTTGATTTGGCCGATCCCGAAAAACGGACAAAGGAAGATCTTCAAATTGCGCTGTCTCATATCGCCAGTTTTACGAAAGCAGGATTTCGTGTTACACTGAGTATGAATTTAAAAGAAGCCTGCGAAATCAGTGAAGCACTCGGCAAAGTGATACCGGACTACCAGACGGCCGAGACAAAGGATCTTCTGTATTTTTTATCTGTCAAGCTTGGAATTTACTGCATTGTAATCCATCTTACAGATCGGGCCTGCTGCCTGCACAACGGGTCCTTTTATGAAGTCCCCGGGCCTTATTGCAGGGAGCCGAAGCTGACCACCGGTGCCGGCGACAATTTTAACGCAGGGTTTCTCTATGGCATGATTCAGGAATTTTCCTTTGTGGATTGTCTGTATCTGGGCTGTGCAACCTCCGGTTTTTACGTGCGCAATGCCAGAAGTCCGGTCATTCAGGAATTAATCGGTTTTCTTACTCTTTGGAAAGAAAATCCGAACTTGTAGTATAGGAGATTTTATATGGGTATTGAATATTTTAAAAATACGTTTCAATTTTCAGAGACTTCTGATGTACCCTTATATATTCAGCTTGCCGCTTATTTTCGCATTCAGATTCAAAACGGCATATTGAAGCCGGGTGATATGATGATTGCGGAAAACAGTTTATGCGAATTGCTGAATGTAAGCAGAACAACGGTCCGGCAATCGATGAATCTATTGGTCGAGGAAGGGCTTCTGATTCGCTATCGCGGAAAAGGTACTTTCGTCGCTAATTTTAAAATTAAACGAAACATGAACCATCTGTACAGCTTTACGGAGGATATGCAGGCCATCGGCGCCAAGCCGGTTTCCAAGGTCATCAGGGCCGAGGTTCTGGAAACATGTCCTGATGAGATCGCCGATATTTTAAAGCTTCCCTCCACCCATACACCGCTGTTTTATCTGGAGCGCCTGCGCCTTGCAAATGACGAGCCCATCCTGTGGGAGCGCACTTATATTCCCTACTATCTCTGCAATAAAATCGAAACCTTTGATTTCAACCGGGACTCCTTATACCAAGTGCTGAACGAAACCTATCATCTGGACATGTATCATGCGAAAGAAACCCTGGACGCGATTCTTTTATCCAAAAACGAGGCCGCCTTGCTGGAATGCACTTCCGCAAAAAATGTGGGGTATCGGATTGCGCGGATCTCCTATTTAGACTCAGGATTTATCTTCGAGTACACAACTTCGGTGACCCGTGCGAATAAATGCACGTATCAATTTGATCTGTATAAGAATACCGCTTCAAAAAAGACCCCTTTGGAAATCAAGCGAAACCTCAGTATCTAGCCCGATAAAAATGCGCCGCGCCGGGATATTCTCAAGAGAGGATATCCCGGCAGGCGCAATTCTTTTATTGGTTTTTCATCAGGTAGTTGTAGCATTTCACAACATTCGTCCGTTGTATGTACTCCATCATTTCATCCTGGCCGATATCCACCGGAAAGCGGCCCTCGAAGCTGATTTTCTCGATGCATTCCTCCAGGGACCAGCCTTTTTCGATTCCCTTTGCTACCTCTGCGATCCATTCATAAATAAATGCGCGCTGTGTGCGAATGAATTCCTTGCCTACTACCGGACCGTGACCGGGAACAAACCAGTCGACCTCCAGTGTCTCCAGGAAATCCAGTGTTTGAAGCAGAGGATCGATATCTGCCGAATGCAGCCATGTCTGACAGCCGGAGAACAGCGTGTCTCCGGTGAA
>JAQUYZ010000416.1 GCA_028691625.1 Eubacteriales bacterium | reverse complement strand
TCATTGCAATTAACAACTTACTATTCCTCCTCTTTCGCCTTGGTCATATATTGATAAGATTGTTTTTCCCCATACTTCGGAATCACAAGATCATCCCGCATGGTAAGCCTGAAAATAACGCCGTAATATTGAAGCAGAGTTCCGTACCCCTCCGGTCCGATGAGGGAAGCAGCCATTCGTTTGGAATCTCCGATCGCACGGATTTCAAAGGGCCGTGCGAAAAACTGCTCGTTGATGCGGATGGTATACCCCGAGCAGGAGATTGAAGTGCTGTTATCAATCCTCTGTCCGTTAACCGACAGGACTTCGGCTCCCGAACGGTTCAATTCATTGATGACCGTCAGGATGTCCATATCATGAACGAGAACGGAATTGCGATCTTCCCCTTCATACAGCTCTCTGGTTCCGTCATCAATAAATACAACGATGCCCTCTCCCTGAACAGCAGTATTTCCGCTGATCAGCTTATAATAATTCAGATCCTCCAGGAGCTTATCTTTCAGTTCATCGTCATCACGGTCTGCCAGCACCTCATACTCCTGCAGCTTCTCTCCCGTTTCGGCGATCAGCCGGCCGATCCTGTCCATGTCCTCAGTTTCGGTTTTAATGGCGGTTTCATAGTCAGTTATGGTCTTTGCAGACACATAAAGCTGCTGTCCATTGGTCACTTTGGCTTGTATGACGATCGAAAACCCGATGATCAGACAGAAAGCAAAAAGGCCGAGAGTGCTCAGTCTCATATTCATCACCACTATTCTTCTTCCACTACCGGTTCGGCATACCGATATTTGAGGATACCGCTGTATCTCGGAACAACAATTTCATCCTCCTGCTTGATCGTGATTCGGAGGTTATAGTTCTTCATCTGCTCAATGATACCAAAACGGATCGTCAGAGTCGATTCAATGGTTTCCGGATTTCCGATGGCTTTAATGATGTACGGAGGCGCAGTGGGAACGGTATTAATATTGACATTGTCTCCCGCCAGGCTGATTTCCGTGGTAACGATAATCCGCTGTCCGTTGATGGAAATCGCTTCTGCGCCTGCGTCCTTCATCTTGTTAACCAGGCTCAGAAGCAGTTCATAGCGCAGCATGATCACGCTGTATTCGTCGGTGAATTCTTCTGTGGAAATGGGGTCGTCCACCGTTATGATAACGCCCGGACCCTTTACATCTACCACACCTGCAGCCATTTTATATTTTTCCAGATCGGTAACGATACCTTTCAAAAAAAAATCTTCATCCGCCTTCTCCTTTTCGATCTCGTTCAATCTGTCTTCCAATTCGTTCAGCTCCTGGAGGACGGCATCCTTCTCCGCCCTTACCTTTTTCAAGTCTTCCAGGTATCCCTGTGCCTTGGCAACAGGAATCAAGCCTCCCTGATCGGAGCCCTGTGTTGTGGTGATCTGGATGGATATGACAAGACCGATAAATAGCGCCAGCAATCCAATCACAATCATTCCGCTGAATTTTCTCATTTTGTTCCTTCTCCCCCTTTTTTTCACTCCACCAACGGGCTGAATGAAAAGTATTTGTCACTGCCCATTTTAATCATGCCGCGTTCTATCCCCTTGGTATATAAATCGTACAGCACCTCCTGGAGGGAATCCAGGTTGTCCGTGATATTCTCCGGCGTTCCTTCACAGACAAGCTGATCATAGATATATGCTTTTATGGTAATGCTCGAAAGATCTATTTTTTTAAAGAATAATTCATAATTTTTTATTTTCCCAAGCAGCTTAAGCGTGTCCGTTAAAACAGCATTTTCCTCAACGGCGAGAGGCGTTCCGGGCTCCATATTTTCGATGGTCATACCCACAAGGAGCGTGAGGGTAGGTTCCGAATCCGCTTTTCTCAAAACCATCCCTTCGTTATCGATGATGATATATTGATTTCCGTAAGGAACCGCAGCATCTTCTTTTCGTTCCTCAACGATGATTAAAACCTCGGCGGGGAGCTTTCTTTTCAGCTTCACATTCTTGATATACGGATCTGCCAGAAGCTTCTCCTTCATTTCAGAAAGAGAAGCTTCAAACAGATTCTCTCCTGTTTTCGCTCCCGCCAGGCTGATTACCTGCTCAACGGTATAATAATCATTATTTTCTACCGTAATTTTCTGTATATCAAACACACTTGAGGTTAAAAAGAAATACATTCCCACAGCAAAAGCAATTAAAATGAGGAACTTCAAAAGATATCGCTTCTTTTTCCTCTTCTTTTTTTTTCTTGTTGTTTCCTTTTCCTTCATATCTGAAACTTCCTCAGGTTCTCTCCTCAGTATATCTCCGTGCCGTCGCCTCTCTCCTGATATCGGCCCCGATTTTTTGCAAGGCCACCTCAAATTTATCATATCCTCTATCGATATGGCAAATGTTTTCTACAATTGTTTCTCCTTCGGCACCCAATCCCGCAATCACCAGGGACGCTCCTCCTCTGAGATCCTTCGAGACCACTCTCGCTCCCGCCAGGTTTTTTATGCCGGAAATCACCGCCGTTCTTCCATCCACCTTGATCTTCGCTCCCATTTTCCGCAGTTCTTCAACATGCTTGAACCGGCTCTCGAAAATGGTCTCTGTTATGATGCTTGTGCCCTGTGCCATGGTCATCAAGGTTAAAAACTGGGATTGCATGTCTGTAGGGAATCCGGGATACGG
>JAQUYZ010000415.1 GCA_028691625.1 Eubacteriales bacterium | reverse complement strand
CCGACAGCAGTGAGACGACGTACTTCCCCTTCTCATCCACCACGACAACCGCAGGATCTACGGTCTTGTCTCTGATATAAGGAGCGATGGCCCGCACTGCGATCCCGCTTGCGCACACAAAGGCCAGGGCATCGGACTGTGCGAATGCTTCCGCCGTCCATTGGTCAAGGCTTTTCCTCTGGGGCAGGATACCTGCCTCCTCTGCAAACAGCTCTTTTCCATAAGCTCTGCATTCATGCCCAGCAGCCGTCAGTCCCACTGTGATTGTCCGGCAGAGACAGGCTCCCTCTCTGGTAAAAGAAATCAAAGCAATCTTCATGAATAACTCCTTTATTTTGCGCCGTGTGCCATCTATGTTCTGGGCTTGCACTGGTACAGCATCGCGTTGCAGATCGCTGCTGCGACGTTGCTCCCGCCCTTTCTTCCCCTTGCTACGATAAATGGAACATCCAATTCCATGATGAGCTCCTTGGATTCCACCACGTTGACAAAACCCACGGGAACTCCGATAATCAGCTCCGGCTTCAGGCGGCCTTCCCGGATCAGCTCATAAATACGAACCAATGCGGTGGGTGCGTTACCAATGGCAAAAATCACCGGTTGATCCAATGCGGCAGCCTTGTCCATACTGGCGGTCGCCCGGGTCGTTCCGCCGGCCTTTGCGGCTGCGGCGACGTCGTCGTCTGCCATAAAGCAGAAAGCTTCCCCGCCCAGCGCTGCCAGCGTGGTTTTATTGATCCCCGCCCGGGCCATCTGGGTATCCGTAACGATGACCGCTCCCTTTTTCAGTGCTTCGATTCCCTTTAACACCGCAGCTTCGGAAAACTTCAAGTTCTCAAGATAATCGAAATCGGCTGTGGTATGAATCACCCGCTTGATCACCGGCTCTTCCGCAGGATCCAGCCGGACATCACCAAGCTCTTCTCCAATGAGTTCAAAACTTCGCTTTTCGATTTCCTCCGGCAGCACCTTCTGCAATTCTATTTTCATACTTATCCTCCGGAGCGGTTCTGCCGCTCTATCCTACTCATTCAATCCTATTTTTCGATCCCGGTTCTTGCAGGGACTCCCCGGTCATAGGGATGCTTGATCTTCCTGATTTCCGAGACGTAATCGGCGCAGTCGATCATCCATTGGGCCGGACTCCTGCCTGTCATCACCAGTTCCAGCCGATCCGGCTTGTTTCGGACGAACGCTTCAAGAACAGCCTTGTCGATCAGATCTCTGCCATAAGCACCTACAACCTCATCCAGAACCAGCATGTCACAGTCTCCCGAAGACGCAAGTGCGATTGCCGCATTCAGGTTTTCCGTATGCAGCCGCTTCGTCTTTTCCTTTTCTTCCTCCGACATGGCAAAGGTAAAAGAGCCGCTCTCCTTTCCACGCAGCAACGTTACGCCGGGCAAATCGCCGAGAACAGAAAGTTCTCCGGTGGGCCGGCTTTTGAGAAACTGAACAAAGACGACCCGAAAACCGGATCCTGCAGCCCGGATCGTCAGTCCCAGGGCTGCTGTGGTTTTTCCTTTCCCGTCTCCATGATATAAATGAATCAGCCCGCTGCTTATTTCCATTTCAAACACCCTTCTCCAGAATCCGATACAACAACTGCATGTCAATATTGTCCCGGATGCCCTGCGCCAGCAGATCATACTGCTGTTCTTTATATGCCTTCACATCAAGTCCCGCAATGTGGCCGCTGTCCAGCCCCTTGGCACGATACAGAGCGGCAGCAAGTGCTTTGGCCACACCTTCCTTGTCAAAGATGCCGTGAATATAAGAACCGTAAATGTTTCCTCTGCACATGCCGATGGCCTCCGAAGCGGGTTTTCCCGAAATCTCTTCCAGAACTGCCAGGTTCCCGGCCTTATTTTCCAGGTTCCCTTCCCCAATGTCCAGAATCTGTGTCTGCCCCATATGAATTTCATAGCCCTCAATTTCCACACCGGCCAGATCTGAAAGCATCCCACCCAGGCCGGCCTGGAATCTTCCCCTGATCTGTGTTCTCGTCTTTTCCCGTTCGAACACAGTTCCGGCGGGTAAAAGCCCCATGCCCGCAATGGTACCGCCGGCTTCTACCCCATAGGGATCCGACAGCTCCGTGCCAAGCATCTGATACCCGCCGCATACACCGAATACCGGTTTGTTTTCAGCAGCATGCTTTAATATTGAGGCTTCCAGTCCGTTCTGCCGCATCCAGAGCAGATCCTCCATGGTGTTTTTTGTGCCGGGCAGAATGATCAGGTCAGGATTCCCGAGCCCAGAAACGGACTTGACATAGCGCAGCGTCACGCCTGGCACATATTCCAGCACATTAAAATCGGTGAAGTTTGAGATTCTGGGCAGCCTGATGACTGCAATATCGATCAGGCCAAGGCTTCCTTTTTTATTGAATCGCTCTGTCAAACTGTCTTCATCATCGATGTCCACATGCAGATACGGGATTACGCCCAGAGTCGGCACCTTAATGATGTCCCCCAGCATATCCAGACCCGGCTGCAAAATGGTTTTATCTCCGCGGAATTTGTTGATCAGAATTCCTTTTACCATCGCCCGTTCCGATTCATCAAAAAGCTGCATGGTACCCACCAGGGATGCAAAGACGCCTCCCCGGTCAATGTCTCCGGTCAGCAACACCGGAGCCTTTGCCATTTTCGCCATATACATATT
>JAQUYZ010000414.1 GCA_028691625.1 Eubacteriales bacterium | reverse complement strand
GGCGGATAATGCTTGTCGCAACCAAGTTGGGAGCATGGACGTGAATAATTGCTTTCGTATTTGGAGATACTTCGTATATTTTTTTATGAAAAGGAAGTTCAATGGACGGGCGATTCTTTCCGATAAGGGTTCCGTCCGGCAGTGCGCAGACGATGTCTTCTTCTGTAAGAGCTCCCTTGTCCACACCGGTAGGACTGATCCATATCGCTCCGTCCTCTGTTTTAACAGAAAGGTTTCCTCCTGAAACGGTGGTAAGATTTTTTTTATAGATCACATTCATCATATTTACGATCAGTTTTGCACAATTTACTTCTTTCATATCACTTAAACCCTTCTTGCTTGATTAAAATGTAATTAAATTCAATTCCCATTTTGTCAAATTTATTATACAATTAAGAAAAATTTAATACAAGAACGTTGGAAAAATAGTCTATTTAACAAATAATCAGCAAACATTACAAAACATTGAACAGGAGTGATCACATGTTATCTATTGACCGGGAAAATCAAATTTTGGATCTGCTCAAATCAAATAAGAGCGTCATCGTGTCAGAGCTTGCGAAGATGTTCTTTGTCAGCGAAGCCACCATCAGGCGGGATTTAAGCAAGATCAATAAACAGAAAATAATCAAGAGGACTTACGGAGGGGCTATTCTATTAGATGCATTAAGCCATACGCTTCCTTTAAATATTCGTGAACGTGAGAATTCTGCTGAAAAAAATATCATTGGAAAACTGGCGGCCGGCTTTGTCAATGACTTTGATATTATCATAATTGATTCATCCTCAACTTCCTTGACAATGATAAAGTACCTGACCGGCAAACATGACCTCACCATTATCACCAACGGCGTCAAAACAGCTTCTATGATCGGGCAGACATTATCCTGCAATTTTTTATGTACAGGAGGGGCTTCCTATGATAAAACTCTTTCCCTGGTCGGGCACAACGCAGAAGCCTTCATGAGAAAACACAACGCGAAGAAGCTATTTTTCTCGTGCAAAGCGATCTCACAAAACGGATTTATTTCTAATTTAACGGTAGAGGAATCCGTGCTTAAAAACGTAATGATTGAACAAAGCGAAGAGGTGTATCTTCTCGCTGACCATACCAAGCTTGGAACAGCTGCGCTTTCAAATATTTGCACTTTTCAGGACATTGATTTTTTTATTACGGATTGTAAGCCGCCTGATCATTGGATAAAGCTCTTTGACAACTATCAGATTACGGTCATCTATCCGGAGCAAAAAAAAACGTTTGATTGATTTTGCGCGATTATAAGCATTTAATGCCTGTTCTGTGTTGATCATGATTTATTTGGAACAACATTGACTTATCAATGTTCTTTATTTATCATAAATAATGAGAATTGTTAAATAAAGGGGCGGGTTATGAAATACGTATTGGCAATAGATATCGGGAATTCAAGCGGAAGACACCTGCTGGGATCAATACAGAAAGGAAGGCTTTTTACACAGGAGATATACCGTTTTGAAAACAAAATTATCAGGCAGAATGATACACTTTGCTGGGATTTAACGGCTCTTTGCAATCACATACTGGCGGGAATCAAAAAATGCAAAAAGATCGGATTGATTCCTGATATGATAGGCATCGATACCTGGGGCCTTGATTATGTTTTGCTCGATGAAGACGGCGCGGTCATCGCACCGCCGGTTTGTTACAGAGATGCCAGGACTAAGGAAATGATGGAGGAGGTTTTTCATGTTATAAGCAAAGAGGAACTGTATCAGAGGACCGGTATTCAGTTTATGCGTTTTAATACCCTCTTTCAGCTTTATCATCTCCTAAGTCATCATCCGGACCAACTGGCTCGTGCTAAAGAACTACTGCTGATGCCCGGATATTTCAGCTATTTTCTAACCGGCGTAAAAGCCAATGAATATACCGATGCAACTACGACACAGCTTGTTAATGCTTGCACTCGGGATTGGGACTATGAACTGATAGAACAGATCGGCCTTGATCGCAACATGTTTAAACCGGTTTCTCCACCGGGCTCCTTACTGGGAGGACTGAAAAAGGAAATTCAAACGATCGTCGGGTTTGATGCACAAGTTATGCTTCCCCCTAGTCACGATACTGCCTCCGCCTATGCGGCGGCGCCGAATTCAGATGATCGAAGTATTATTCTCAGTTCCGGCACATGGTCGTTATTGGGGATTGAAACGTCAAATCCCATCTGTACAGAACGTTCATGTGAACTTAATTTTACGAATGAAGGTGGATACGGTTATAGATTTCGCTTTCTGAAAAACATTACGGGTATGTGGATGATGCAGGAAGTTATGCGCAATTATAATAATCAATACACGTATGAACAGCTCAATAAGTTGATGCAACAGGAGCAGGGATTTTTATCGGCAGTGGACGTAGAAAACGAGGTATTTGTCAATCCCGAAAACATGATAGAAGCAATCCGGAACCAATGTGCGATAACCGGGCAAAAGGTACCGTATGCTCCGGGAGAAATAGGGAAATGTATTATAAACAGCCTGTCCATAAATTACAAAAGTGTAGTGGATGAGATTGAAAAAATAACAGGTGTCAAGCGGAAACGGATTCTGATTGTAGGGGGCGGATGCAACAATAAGCTGCTGAATCAGGCTGTGGCCGATCAAACAGGAAAAGAGGTTTTTGCCGGTCCGA
>JAQUYZ010000015.1 GCA_028691625.1 Eubacteriales bacterium | reverse complement strand
TAATTATTGACATATGTTCAATATAGGATATACTATACTTGTAATGAGCGTATGCCAATAAGTGTATAATAGCAATATAATATTAAGGAGAAAACAAATGAAAATAGCAATCCCTGTAAACGAAGATTCCATGAATACTACTATCTGCATCTCTTTTGGGCGAACACCTTATTTCTTGATTTATGACACGGAAACAAAAGATGCTAAATTTCTGAGCAATCACGCTGCAGCCAGTCAAGGCGGAGCCGGGATCAAAGCTGCCCAAATGATTATAGACAATCAGGCCGAAGCCTTATTGACACCCCGCTGCGGAGAAAATGCAGCTGATGTTTTCAAGGCAGCAGGTATTAAAATTTACCAGACCAAGGATGACCGATTAGATGATACGATTCAGGCTTTTGAAAAAGGAGAATTGTCTTTGCTCAATGAGATTCATCCCGGCTTTCATAATCACGGAGGGAAATAGTCATGAAAATAGCTGTGCTAAGCGGTAAAGGCGGTACAGGAAAAACTCTGGTATCGGTTAATCTGGCTTTCGTCGCTGAGCATTCGGTTTATATTGATTGTGATGTGGAAGAACCAAATGGCCATCTTTTTTTTAAACCAAAAGAGATCAAAACTGAGAATGTATCCGTATGGATTCCTTTTTCAGATGAAAAGCGGTGCAATGGCTGCCGAACTTGTGTAGATTTCTGCAAATTCAATGCACTTGCATATATTAAGGATCATCTGTACGTTTTTAATGAGGTTTGTCATTCCTGCGGGGGTTGTGTCCTGCTGTGTCCGCAGGAGGCGTTGTCTGAAACACCGAAAAAAATCGGCAAGATTATGAGAGGTGTCTCGGATCAAGTTACTGTGATTACAGGAGTTTTGGATCCGGGAGAGGCTTCGGGAGTTCCCATTATTAAATCGTTATTAAGCACTTCCGTCAATAACAGCCTGTACACCTTCATAGACTGTCCCCCCGGGAGCGCCTGTGTCGTAATGGAAAGCATTAAAGATGCAGATTACTGTGTGCTGGTTGCGGAACCTACGATTTTCGGTGTTCATAATCTTGCAATGGTATATGAGCTTGTGAAACTATTTGACAAGCCTTATGGTGTAGTGCTGAATAAATGCTTTGAAGGGTTTAATCCTGCGGAACAGTTCTGCTTAGAAAATAAAATCAAGATTTTAGGCCGTATTCCTTTTGATGCTCAGCTTGGAATGGTTAACTCTGATGCACGGATCGTATCAAAAGAAATAAAACAGTATAAGGACCTGTTCACCGATTTGCTTTTCACAATTTCAGAGGAGGCATAAAAATGAAGCAACTACTAATTCTCAGCGGCAAGGGAGGGACGGGCAAGACTACCATAGCGAGTGCTTTCATTAAACTTGCCAATGCAAAAGCTTACGCCGACTGTGATGTCGATGCGCCAAATCTTCACTTGATTATGAATCAAAATTCAAAGGCCCGAATCACCGATTATTTCGGAATGCCCAAAGCAGTGATCGATCCCTCCTTATGCAGCGGCTGCGGTTTATGTCAATCCAACTGTCGTTTTGATGCGATCAAATCCAGTAAAGAAAACGGCTATTCCATCGATGAATATGCCTGCGAGGGCTGCGGAGTTTGTGAGGCAATTTGCCCTGCCCGTGCCATCTCGATGAATCCCTCCGTTGCAGGGGAGTTAAAATTGTATTTAAATGACAGCCTTTTTTCTACCGCACAGTTGAAAATGGGCAGTGGAACCTCCGGCAAGCTTGTTACCGAGGTAAAAAACCAATTGAAACAAGCATCCGCAAATATTGAGCTGGCAATCATCGATGGGTCGCCCGGAATCGGTTGTCCTGTCATTGCTTCCTTAAGCGGTACAGACATGGTGCTGATCGTTGCCGAGCCATCCATTTCCGGAATCAGTGACATGGAACGGATCCTCAGCACTGCCGACAAATTTAAGATTAAAACAGCAGTTTGTATCAATAAATATAACACGAATCTGCAAAACACCGAGCACATTATAACGTATTGTCAGAAGTACCACATCCCTTATACCGGCAGAATTCCTTATGATACAATGGCAGTTGAGGCAATCAACGACGGCAGCAGTATCGTTACTATCGACTGCCCGTCGGGCGATGCTGTTAAAAATGTGTACAGAAATACAATCTCATTATTATTTGATCGTTAAGGGAGGAAAACATGATAATCAAAGCGTTGGTTGAGGATACTACCATTTCTCCCGAACTGAGCAGTGAACATGGCCTTAGCCTTTATATTGAAGCAAATGATAAAAAAATATTATTTGATATGGGAGCTGGCAGCCTGTTTCTGGAAAATGCAGAAAAAATGGGCGTCAGGATACAAGATGTCGAGGTTGCGATCATCTCCCACGGCCATTATGATCACGGTGGCGGCCTGAAAACATTCCTGGAAATAAATAAAAAAGCCTGTGTCTATGTTCATAAAAGTGCTTTTGATTCTTACTTTTCAATAGCCCGCGGCGAAGCGCCGGTTAATGCCGGCATTGACCCATCGTTAAAGCCACATGAACGTGTTAGACTAACAGATGGAAATTTACTGATTGACAGCGGATTGGAGCTTTTTTCCGATGTGACCGGGAGAGAGTATTTCTCATCCTGCAATGATTCTCTCTATATGGATCATAATGGATCCATTGCAAAGGATGACTTCCGGCACGAGCAGAATTTATTGATCAGAGAAGACGGAGAAACCGCTCTGATCGCCGGCTGCGCTCATAACGGAATTGTAAATATCATGAAACGCGTATACAATATGAATGGCAGTTATCCCGATGCTGTAATCAGTGGATTTCATCTTATGAGAAGCAGCACGAAAAAAAGCGAGGCGCCTGAAGTGATTGAAGGGATTGCAAAATTTCTTAAAAGTACAGAATCAAGGTACTATACAGGCCATTGTACCGGACCAGAGGCCTACCGACATTTAAAGGAGGTCCTGGGAGACCGGATTCAATACTTAGCAACAGGCACGGTAATTGAAATTTAAACGATAGAAGGAGAACAAAAATGAGTGAAAGCTGTGACAAAAACTGCTCGTCCTGCAGTGAAGAATGTAGTGAAAGAGAGGCTCAACCGAAAAGTTTATTGGAAAAACCTCATGAGTGCAGTGATATCAAAAAGGTGATCGCTGTGGTCAGCGGCAAAGGCGGCGTCGGGAAATCCCTGGTCACTTCCATGCTTGCGGTATCGATGAATCGTATGGGTTACCAGACAGCGGTCCTGGATGCAGATGTGACCGGGCCGTCCGTACCGAAGGAATTCGGGATCCACAGAAAAGCGGAAGTCACTGAACTGGGCATTATGCCGATCAAAACAAAAACCGGAATCGATATCATGTCCGTGAATCTTATTTTGGAAAACGACACTGATCCGGTGATCTGGAGAGGACCTCTCGTATCCGGAATGGTGAAGCAATTCTGGACGGACGTAATGTGGGGCGATGTAGATTACATGTTCATCGACATGCCACCCGGAACCGGAGATGTTCCCCTTACAGTGTTCCAGTCTCTCCCCGTAGATGGAATCGTGATCGTAACCTCACCACAGGAGCTGGTCTCCATGATCGTATCAAAAGCGGTAAAGATGGCGAAAATGATGAATATTCCCGTGATTGGGATTGTTGAGAATATGTCCTATATGGAATGCCCTGAGTGTCACAGCCGGATCAGCGTATTCGGTAATAGTCACATTGAACAGGTCGCAAGTCAGTATCAAATCCAAACGATCGCAAAGCTGCCTTTAAATCCTGCCATCGCAGAATTGTGCGACAAAGGCACGATTGAATTGTTTGACGGAGATTATTTAAAAGATATCATTGGTAAAATAGAAAAAATGGAGGTATCAAAAATGAAAATTGCAGTTGCAAGCGAAGGAAATATGGTTACGGAGCATTTCGGCCATTGTGAGGGATTTCTTATTTTTGAAACAGAGAGTGACAAAATCATTCGAAGTGAAATGGTTCCGAATCCAGGTCACAAACCGGGTTTTCTCCCAAATTTCTTAAATGATTTGGGAGTAAACGTTATTATCTCAGGCGGTATGGGAGGAGGTGCCATCGATATCTTCAATGAGAAAAATATTGAAGTGATCGTAGGCGCATCCGGCGATGCCAAAACCGCTGCAGAAGCGTATTTAAAGGGTGAGCTGGAATCTACCGGCTCCGTATGTCATGAGCATCAGCACAGTGACGAATGCGGAAGCCACTAATTCAATTACAACCTCTTCAAATCATAAAACAGAAGCCTGCCGGAAAGATCTTGCTACGTCTTTTCGGTGGGCTTTTGTGATTAAGAAATCGATCATCCGCCAATCATTGTCCGTTCTTTTTATTGACATATGCCAATTATGTATTATAATAAATTTATTGGCTTAATTGATTTATGAAAATTGCAAACAAGAATCGGAGGAAATATTTTATGAAAATCGCATTACCATCCCAGCAGGATCATATTGATGATCATTTTGGTCATTGTGAGTATTTTACTGTATTTACAATTGATGATAACAAACAAATTACAGCCCGGGAAACAATTGCTTCCCCTGAAGGCTGCGGATGCAAATCGAACATCGCAAGCATCCTTGCAGAAATGGGCGTAACAGTTATGCTTGCAGGAAACATGGGCGAAGGTGCGGTTAATGTACTGAACAGCTGTGGAATCGATGTTTACCGCGGATGCAGCGGCCAAGTAAAGACTGTCGCAGAAAAATGGCTTGCCGGAGCAGTCGTTGACTCAGGCGATTCCTGTCATGCCCACGAGCATGGCTGCCACAATTAAGAATCTATTCAAAAAAAAGACAAGTGCCTCATTCTCAGAAAATATATCAGGGAATGAGGCATTTTACATTCATCAGTTTTCCTGATTTGAATACAGATCTTCCGGAGGCTGCGCCGGCTCTCTGATCTTCCGGAGGCTGCGCCGGCTCTCTGATCTTCCGGAGGCTGCGCCGGCTCCTATCGTATCGCCTCTGCATCCGTCTTTGATTTGTTATATAAAATGCCGCAGCTTATGGAGGTAAGCGGAATGGTAAACAGGATACCGATGCTTCCTGCCAGTGCCTGAAGGATTTCTACGATGATGAGTTCACTGTTCAGCAAGTCTTCCGCGGAACCGGTATGAACAAGCAGAAGCAGAATCATGGCAAGTGAGCTTCCGATATAAGCGAGAATGAGCGTATTAGCCATACTTCCGACGATATCCTGACCTATTGTAATTCCTGATTTTATGGTCTGCCGCAGAGATCGCTTTGAAGCATGGCGGTGCACCTCACTCAACGCAGCCGCAATATCGACCGCGATGTCAAGGATGGCTCCGGTTGCTCCTATTATAATCGCAGCAAATACAATCGCCTTCAGGTTAATGGGATTTGCCGTTTCCAGGTAAAGCAGAAAATAGGAATCATCATCAATGAGCCCCGAGATTTTCAGGATTTCACTCATTCCAAGTGTAATCAGGCTTACAACCAGCAAGCCTCCGATGCAGCCGAGTCCGGCAGCCAGAGTTTTTGAGTTGGGCCCCTGTACAATCAGCAAAGCCATAAACGTGATAAAGATACACACGAGAATCGAGCTTGCATAGATATTGTATCCGGATATGATGGCCGGAATAAATACAAAGAAAATGGTAGCGCAGGTAAAGGTCAGTGAGATGATGGTTCTTAGGCCCTTGCTCCTGCCAAACAGCAGCAGCAGCAACCCAAAAGCAGCACCCAGCCAGGCAATTCCGTTAAAACGTTCATATTCATACAAAAACCAGTCCGCACCGATTTCATATTCTGAAGCATCGCCTAAATATACGATATCGCCTTTTTCAACTGTTTTTGTACTGGATGCCGTGCTTGGATCAAGAGTCTGTCCCGCACTTATAATTTCCCCCTGAAGGTCTCCCTCCAGTACCCTGCATTGGAAAATAATCGCACCATACTCGTTTGCATTCTCATCCAGTACCGCTGTCACCTCAGCTTTTGCTTTGATCAGATCATTTTCCTTATTGAAAAAATCCATATCCTTCATTGCAATTTTATTCCCTGCGTAAATCAGCAGACATGATATCAGGACTGTAAACAGTATGATCATATTCTCTTTTTTTCTTGATCGTTTCATCTATTTAAGCAACCCTCCGTTTATTCTGATTGTATTTGATTATGATTTCAGTAATAAGAGCCAGGTTCACATTATAAAAACCATTCCGGTTCTGCTCTTCGCGTGTATCCTTCCTCCAGCTCATGCTGATGATACAGGAATCCTTCATCATCATAATACTTTGCCTGCATAGGGCATTTTTTAATGCAGGCACCGCATTTAATGCAGATGCCGGTAAACTCCCGCACATTCTCCCGGCTGATGGAACCCATGGGACAAATATCCGCACAGATCAAGCAGTTGTTGCAATCCTCATTGGTCAAAGGCTTCACCTTTCGGATGTCAACAGAATTCCCCTTTCGGTCCCGCGGCTGATAATAGCCTCTATATGGATCCGGTGTGCCTTTTACTGCAACCGGCATTTTTTTACCCGGATCAGAGAATCCTTTTGCTTTTTCTGCAGCTTTGCAAGCAAAGTTATTCACTTTCTGCATATCCCGATCATCCGGTCTGCCCTTCGCAAGATCGTAAGAAAAAGAGTGCTCTCCGATAAATGCCGCCGCTGCCATGGTATGTAAATTCGCTTTTTCCAGTATGTCCCTCAATTCAATCAGCGCATCATCGTAGTCCCTGTTTCCGTATAACACCACAGGAACCGCAGCCGCAGCATTTCCTTCGACCGTTTCCAGATATTTCAGCAGCACATTCGGTACACGGCCGGCATAGACCGGTGTTCCAAATACCACCAGATCGTCCGCATGAAAGGTTAACGCAGTCATTCTTGAAGCGGGCAGCGTAAAGTCATACGTTACATACTCCGCATCAAGTTTTTGTGCAATCACCTTTGCAATGCCTTCTGTTACTTTCTGTGTGGTTCCTGTCGCGCTGAAATATGCAGCCCAAACCTTTTTTATATTCATTTTAATCCCCCGTCAATGTGTATAATCAAGAATTGTGATTTCTTCACCGATTTTTCCTATGATTGCGGCTTTCATTTGTTCTGCATGCGGACAGGCAAAGCCAATGGGATTGCCTTTTGTGATGCAGGAGGCCAATACGATCGTATCCGCTCCCCTTCTCACCATTTCCGCTGCTCTTGCAACCGCTTTTTTCCCCGGGCAGCCGCCGCAGGATACAAAGCCGATTATTTCGATTTCTTCCTCCACTCCCTCAAAAGCACATTTCTTTTCTTTCATTACTTTAAAATCAGTCGTTCCGGGGCACATATCCTCTGTTTGCATACACCTGATTAATCCGACTTTCATCACTCTACCTCCGATTATAATTCGCTATAAAACTATTTGATCAATCCTCTCTCCTCGAGAAATTCCATCAGCATCTTACTGGTATTGCCGGTGATCTTAAGGCAGTTCGTCAGATGTTCCCTGGTCTCAAAGGGATGGGGATTCAGCGCACGGCAGCATGTCACTCCATATTTCTCTGTGAATTTTTCAGAGAATTCTTTTGCTAATTGATACGCTTCATCACGGGATACCTGATTTGTTGTCCTTCCCTTGATCATATTCAGCGCAGCGATTGATCCCGTCAATGCACCGCACATACAGCCGGATTCTCCAACGCCGCCGCCGAAACCGGTCATCAGTCTCACCATAGAGGGATCCATCTCCGGAGCAAGCAATTCACGATAGGTTAAAAAAACTGCTTCTGCACAATTGTATCCTTCTTTAAAATAATTACCTGCCTTGTTTCTTGCTTCAATCGCCTTTTCTTCACTCATCGGTTCCTTCTCCTTTATTTCAATCATAATAATTAATGCTTATGATGCGAGTCATCACACGTATCCGTGCCTTCGCGGTTTCGAATCAATAGAAGCCCGCGCTTCTCCATCAGGTCAAGTGCAATATAAGCAGGATATCCTGCTCCATTATATCTTGTTATACACGCATCGGCAACAAGATCAAATACCGCAGGTTCCAACTCTCCCGTAATGGAGGCTTCACAATTGTGTTTTATCAGTTCTTCCGCTATTTGTATTCCTGAATCATAATCAAGATTCTCTATTTCCGTAACCTTCACAATTTCTGCTGCTTCACCGACAGCATGATCCTTCACATTCACGATTAGCAGATATTTGCACTCTTTGATCTTATCTGTCACTATGCTGTTCAAATCTTTCCCGTCAACAGCGATTCCGATATTCATTGTTAGTCCTGCCCCGCTTCCTTTTATTATTCTTACAATTTCAGATGATTGCTTTTACAGCTTTTAATGATACCCTTATTTTAACGCAATTATGAGCATACGTCAATTTCGTATATTTCATAAACATAATTCCTTTTTAGCGCTTCCGTCCGCACCTTACTCTATGGCATCCGTTGCAATAAATGATATCGCTGTTTTCGCAAAGCCTGTAGTCACCGCCTTCTATTTTTAATTTATTCCCATTTACTAAAGCATCTGCGAGTTTGTTTCTGGCGTTATTATATAATTTTTGCACTGTTGCCCGTGCAACGTTCATTCTTTTCGCACATTCTTCCTGTGTTAAATTCTCCAAATCGATTAAGCGTATCGTCTCGTACTCTTCCACCGTCATCCGAATTGTCTTCTGATTTATGTTTGTTGTATTCAGGCAGCCGAATGCAGTATGCTCAGGCAGGCAGCATACGTTTTTCCATTTTCTTGGTCTTGGCAACTTTCTCTCTCCCTTCCGATATGTAAGCAACAGGGTTTCCCCTGTTACTTTTCTGTTTCCCTGGCTCTTCAGTTTTGAGCATATGCTATTTACTTACAACTTCATTATACTCCATTATGAACATACGTCAATAAATATTTTTGCAGCTGCAAAAAGCACGGGAATTTTTGATTAAATTAAATTCTCGTGCTTTTTTATTAAAAATATCCTTTTATAGATGTCTTTTCTATCAAAAATCATTCATAAGTATCAGTTTCTTGCTTATTCAGTCACTCGAACTGATATTTTTTGTCCGTATTTCATCAGTTGTTTTATTCCTGCACACTGACTGACGCCTTCTAATATCTTCTCACTGTTCGAAGAAAGCCATCTGGTACCCGATAAAACAGTTACCCCCGTCCCTGAAAATGCCTCGGGATATAATGGTGTGCTTGATCCAACCATTACAATGTCTCTGGCATTGATACAATACTTTAACAGATCTTCCAGTGTTCCATTGATCAGGGTTGAGCTTGTAACAAAAACCACCTGACATTTTGGCAGTAATTCGGGCTGGGCACTTTCCGGATAAATATTCTCTCCCTTGCTTTCATCCCGTTCAAAAATAAGCATTCGATTCTTCTTTTCCTGCAATCTAGAAATGACAGGTCCAATACGGCCAATAATCCCTATGGTATCCTCCGGCTCAATATCTACCGAAAAAACGGCATCAGCGCCTTGCGGATTGCTGTATTGTTCAAGTTTATCAAACTCTGCAACTGCGTTCAAAACTGCCAGGCCCATTGCACCGGTGATCACATTTTTTCCCTGTACCGCCCATTGTGCAATCTCATCAGCCGGCATACCTGTCAGGCTTCCCGCCTGAGGAATCGCCTCACAGGTATGTTTGATCTCACTGTTTAATACATACGTCACCCCCACAAGGCCGTCACTCAGTTCCAGTGCCATCAAGCCAAGACCTACTCTGATATCTTTTACTTTCCTGTTTTGAAAACATGGCTTCGCCAATTCATACACCCGTTCCAGAATCATTGTAAGCATCCTCCTTAAAATCTCGATTTGATGATTATATCAATGATTCTATGCCGGTTATGGTCATATGTCAATATTCTTTTTCCGGTTTCTGTTTTTCGGTTTCCTGTGTATCTATTTTCTTGCATCACTCATCTTGAGTGAATTTGCATAGATCTCCATGCGTTCCTCCTGTGATAATATCTTTTCCGTAAAATATGCAATTGCAGCGATTCCGACAACATCCAGCAGCAGACGTATAATTGTAAATTTGATCCCAAGCGCGGAAGCTTCAAACAGGAGCAAAGGGATCTTCGTTGTTGACCAGGCACCGATCATAATAAACACGTTAGAAAGCTTGCTTCCTTTTTTCAGGAGAACACCAGCAACCGGAAAGGCACCGTAGAGCGGGCCGGCGGCGGCAGATCCAATAAAGAATGCCAGCAAAACACCGATGAAGCCGGAGCCTTCCCCCATAAATCTGACCATCGTTTCCCGCTTGACCCATACGTCCAGCAGACCAAGCAGAATAAAGATCGGAGGGATTACCGAGAGCATATCGATCAGGTTGATCCTTGTCAGATCCAATGATTTCATGCCGATTTCCGGCCAGATAAGAATGATGGCGAGATTCACCGCTGCAAGGGATAAGAATACCCGGTATCTTTTTACAAATCTTCTCATAGCACAACCCCCATTACCAAGGCAACAATCAATGAAAAGACAAACGCTGCTGAATTCCGGGCAATCGCAGCTTTTTTCCCAAAGAATTGTTTTTCCAGCGGGATGGTAACGATACCCACCATCATCAGCGTGGATACAAATGCTGCAATCTGCATGTACCCCGCCCCGTTGTGCAGCAAAGCTGCCGCCAGCGGGAAGGCTACAAAGCCCGGAATCAAAGTGACAGATCCGATGGCAGCGGCAATCAGAACACCGAACCACCCTGATTCCTTTCCCAAAACCGCAGAGATCTGTTCCGGTGTCAGAATGGCCAGCATGACACCAATGATAACCAGGATCGCAAGAAGCTGCGGCAGAATGTTTTCAAAGGATTTCCATGCTTTCTTCAGAGCAAGCTTCGTCTTTTCTCTGCTTTTCCAAAAAGAAAATGCAAGCCCCAGCATAGCAAGCGCGTAAAAAGTAACGGTCATTTCATAAGTCTCCTTTATTTTAAAGCGATCAATTACATTACTATATCCTGTCTTCCTGTTATCTGCCGTAACAATGTCACAAAGCTATTGAATTTATTGAAAAAAGGCTGAATGGTGACGGATTTTCAACGAAGAAACGGGGTGTACGAAACACCCCGTGTTAATTTCAATTCGCCGGCACCACATTGTTGTTGATCCAGTCAAGCAATTGTTCTTCCGTAATAATGCAGACCCCCAGTTCCTTGGCTTTTTTATTTTTTGCTGAGCCGGACAGATTGTCGTTGTTGATTAAATAATCGGTTTTTGCGGTAACGGAATCTGTCGTTCTGCCTCCCATGGATTCAATGGTTTCCTTCAGCTCATTTCTGTTATTGAAATGCTCTACAGAGCCGGTTATCACGAAGGTCAACCCATCAAGGACCTGAACGGCTGACGAGCTTGAGGCGATCTGTTCCTCCAATTCTATTTCCCGGAGCAGATCCGCAACAATCCTCTGATTGTGCCCGGCATGAAAGAAGTTGACGTAGGCCTTTGCCATCACATCGCCGATGCCCTTGATCTGCATCAGTTGCTCATACTCCGCATTTTGGATTTCAGTCCAGTTATATCTGAAATTTTTGCAGATATTTTTTGCATTGGAAAGTCCCACGTTGGGAATCCCAAGACTGTACAGCAATCTCACCGGAGTCGTTTTTCTTGCCTTGTTGACGGAATCGACAAGGTTCCGGAAGGATTTCTCCCCGAAGCCTTCCATTGCGGTAATTTCCTGCTGATAACGATCAACATGAAAGAGATCTGCATACTCCTTTACCAGGCCTCTGTCGATGAGTTTCTCAACGGTAGCCTCCGACAGGCCGTCAATCCCCATGGCATCTCTGCTGACAAAGTGAGTGAAGGATTTGATATGCTTCGCCGGACATTCGTCATTGGGACAGTATAATGTCTTGATCCCGCTTTCCTGCCTGATGACTGTATTGTTTTCGCATACCGGGCAATGCTCCGGTATTTCGACCCTGCCACTCCTGGTAAGGTTTTCAGCGATCTGAGGGATGATCATGTTCGCCTTGTATACTTCGATGGTGTCACCGATGCCCAGTTCCAGTCCTTCCAGAATACTTAAATTATGAACGCTGGCACGGCTGACGGTGGTCCCTTCCAGCTCAACTGGCTCAAAGACCGCGATGGGATTGATCAGGCCGGTTCTTGATGCGCTCCACTCGATCTCCAGCAGCAGGGTGTCCTTGATCTCATCACGCCATTTGA
>JAQUYZ010000413.1 GCA_028691625.1 Eubacteriales bacterium | reverse complement strand
ACCGAAACTCGAAAAGATCACCATTAATATGGGTCTTGGCGAAGCAAAGGACAACACAAAGCTGATGGAGACTGCGGTGGAAGAGCTTTCATTGATCAGCGGACAAAAGCCCGTCGTCACAAAAGCAAAGAAGTCTATCGCAAACTTCAAGGTGAGACAAGGAATGCCTGTAGGCGCTAAGGTTACCTTGAGAGGAGACAGCATGTATGAATTTGCTGACAAATTCTTCAATATCTCTCTTCCAAGAGTAAGGGATTTCAAAGGAGTAAGCAGAAATGCATTTGATGGCAGAGGGAATTACTCCATGGGAATCAAAGAGCAGCTTATCTTCCCTGAAATCAACTTTGACAAGGTAGATAAAATCAAAGGTATGAACATCATATTCACCACAACGGCAAAGACCGACGAAGAGGCGCAGGCGCTTCTTGAATTCCTCGGAATGCCGTTTGAGAAATAGGAGGGAACAAATGGCAAAGACATCTCTCAAAGTAAAACAGCAGAGAACACCAAAGTTCTCAACTCGTGCATATACAAGATGTAAAATTTGCGGAAGACCGCATGCGGTTTTAAGAAAATATGGTATATGCCGTATCTGTTTCAGAGAACTGGCTTACAAGGGTGAGATCCCGGGCGTTCGTAAAGCAAGCTGGTAAACAATAGTAATAGGAAGGAGGTACTTCAAAAATGACCATGACAGATCCTATAGCAGATATGCTAACAAGAATCAGAAATGCCAATACTGTAGGACATGCAACAGTTGAGATCCCCGCATCAAAGATGAAAAAATCCATTGCGGGAATCTTAGTTGATGAAGGATACATTAAAGGGTTTGACGTGATAGACGACAACAAACAGGGCATCATAAAAATTCAGATGAAATATGGTACAGACAAGGAAAGAGTAATCAGCGGAATCAAGAAAATTTCAAAGCCGGGGCTTAAGGTTTATGCCAAAAGCGACGAGGTGCCAAAGGTACTGGGAGGACTTGGAATCGCGATCATCTCCACTTCAAATGGAATTATCAGCGACAAGGAAGCCAGAAAACTTGGTGTAGGCGGCGAAGTTATATGCTATGTTTGGTAGGGAGGAAATAAAAAATGTCAAGAATAGGTAAATTACCTGTTGCTCTTCCTGCAGGCGTAGAAGTGAAGGTAAACGACACGAATGTCGTTACTGTAAAAGGACCGAAAGGTGAGCTGCAGGAGCAGATCAGCAAATTAATAAAAGTAGAAATCAACGAGGGAGAGTTATCCGTTACCAGGGATTCCGATGGGAAGGAAGCCAGATCAGCACACGGTCTTTCCAGAACATTGATCAATAATATGGTAGTCGGAGTTACGGAAGGCTTCTCAAAGAAGCTCCAGCTGGTAGGCGTTGGATACAAGGCCGAAAAGAAGGGTAATGTACTCGTAATGAACTTAGGATACTCACATCCTATCGAAATGGAAGACCCTGACGGTATCCAGACTGAGGTAACAACCCCGACTGAAATTATCGTGAGAGGTATCAGCAAAGCAGTTGTCGGAAATTATGCGGCGAACGTCAGAAAGTGGAGACAGCCTGAGCCATACAAGGGTAAGGGAATCAGATACTTTGGAGAAGTAGTCCGCAGAAAAGAAGGCAAAACCGGCGCCAAGAAGAAATAGAAAGGAGTGAGATCAATGGCAAAAGAAAGTAGAACAGATAAACGTCTGGCCAGACATGAAAGAGTCAGAAAAAACCTTTCCGGAACTCCTGAAAGACCAAGACTTTGCGTATTCAGAAGTCTCAAGAACATCTCTGTTCAGATCATAGATGACGTGAACGGAACGACACTGGTTGCTGCATCCACCCTTGACAAGGACATCAAAGCACAGGCTGCTTATGGTGGAAACAAGGCCGCTGCAAAACTGGTAGGAGAAGCTGTTGCGAAGAAGGCGCTTGCAAAAGGAATCGAGACGGTTGCCTTTGACAGAGGCGGATTCTTATATCACGGAAGAGTAAAAGAGCTGGCTGACGGAGCACGTGAAGCCGGGCTGAAATTCTAACAGGAAGGGAGAAAAGGAATGCGACAGAATATGATAGATGCATCCAAGCTTGACTTAAAAGAATCCATCGTTAACATCAGACGTGTTGCAAAGGTTGTTAAGGGCGGAAGAAACTTTCGGTTCAGCGTAACCGTAGTAGTCGGAAACGGCGAAGGCTATGTCGGCGTTGGTCTTGGAAAAGCCCAGGAAATTCCTGAGGCAGTCAGAAAAGCAATTGAAGATGCAAAGAAAAAATTGATATATGTTCCTACAGTTGGAACGACGATCCCGCATAGAACTCTTGGAATATTCGGCGCCGGTCAGGTTCTGATCATGCCGGCCAGAGAAGGTACGGGAGTGATCGCAGGAAGCTCGGTTCGTATGGTACTGGAGCTTGCAGGACTCAAAGATGTCAGAGCAAAATCTATCGGATCAAACAATGCGGGTAACATGGCTTCTGCTACAATAGAAGGACTCAGAAATCTGAAGACTGTTGAACAGATCGGGAGACTCAGAGGAAAAACGAAGGAAGAAATTCTTGGATAAGGAGGAAACGGTAATGGCAGATAAAAAAATTAAAATCACTTTAACAAAGAGTGTCATTGGCGCTCCTCCACTTCAGAGGAAAGTAGTTGAAGCGTTAGGATTAAGAAAATTGAATCATACAG
>JAQUYZ010000412.1 GCA_028691625.1 Eubacteriales bacterium | reverse complement strand
GTAGTCTGCTCAGTTTCCTTTGGATGGGATACAAAGGAAGAGCCCGCTGAGGATATCTATAAAACATATATCAATGCGGAAGACCGCATGTATCGTCATAAATTGACGGAAAGCTCCGCCATGCGGCTGGACACGCTCAAACTCATTATCAAGACTCTGATTTTCAGGTACCAAAGAGAAAAGATTCACGCAAAACGTGTGAGCACCCTTTGCAGCGCGACAGCAAAGGGCCTGGGGATGAACAGCCAGGAAATTAAAGAGACGCGCATTGCCGCTTTCCTTCAGAACATTGGTTATATCGGGCTGCGCGAGGGCCTTCCGGAAAAGGGCGGCAGCTATACGGAGACAGAGCGGACAGAGATGGAGCGGCATCCTGAAATCGGGTATCAGCTGCTGCGTGCAGTGGAAAAATATTCTGCAATCGCACAATACGTGCTTTATCATCACGAAAGGATTGACGGGAAGGGCTATCCGAGCAAGGCGCCGGCTGAAACGATACCGATCCAGTCCAGGATCATCGCCATTGCTGATGCCTACGACGCTATGACCAGCGAGAGTACTTACCGCAGGATGCTCAGCCCGGAAGAAGCCGTTCAGGAGCTCCGCAGGAACGCCGGAACACAGTTTGATCCGGAGATTGTGGAGGTCTTTGTAAAGAAGGTACTCGGGTAAAAATTCTCAATTACATATTCATACGGCCTGAATAATCAATTTAGAATTTCAGGATTATTCAGTACCCGCTAATATTATTAATAAAAAGGATTTTAACGATGGCCACAACCCTCTATCCCACCCCCGTCAACTTCGTCGCAGGCATAACCATGAAAGACACTTCCGCACCGGAAGAGAACAACATGGCGCTGCATGCCTGCAACAATACAGGAAATATTATAGAAAACCGCAGAACGTTAGCGGCTTTCTTAAACTGCTGTCTGGAAGACTTCGTCTGCGCACATCAGACCCACAGCGCCAATTTCCACAAGGTCACGCGGGCGGACAGGGGGCGCGGCTCTGATACTATGGAGACAGCAATCAAAGAAACCGACGCATTATATACCTTTGAACCGAATCTGCTGCTGTGCTGCTTTACTGGCGATTGTGTCCCGCTGATCCTTTATAATGAAGCCGCCGGACTCGTTGGAGTGATTCATTCGGGCTGGGGAGGCACGGTCAGGGAGATCACCCCGAAGGTGCTGCGGCAACTGATTCAGGTTGAACACTGCAATCCGCAGGATATCCACATCATGATCGGCCCTGCCATCAGTCAGAAGAAATTCGAGGTCGATCGGGACGTTTGCGACCAATTCCGGGCGCTTGGTTATGCAGATGAATTCATATGCTTCCAACAACGAACCGGCAAGTACCACATTGACAATCAGCTGGTGGTGAAGAGGCAGTGCGAACTGCAGGGCATTCCCCCGGAACAGATTACTGCAGAAAGGGTCTGTACCTATACGAATGCAGATTGTTTTTCCCACCGAAGGGATAAGAACTGCGGAAGGCATTTAAGTTTTATTTTAAGAAGAGAATGAGCCCAGCTTTGCAATGAGAAAATAATTTGACAAATCGTGTATGAAAACGGCATAATACTAATATATGGAAAGTTTTGCATCCTTTCAGGATGCCGATTGTTTATGTCGAATCACTTTTCCATTACTCAATTATTGACAGAGAGGCGTTTATGAAGAAAATAATACTTATCTTGATCATAGCAATCCTTGCATTTCCAATGCCGGCTGTTTATGGAGCAGACCAGATTTCGGTTCTGGTGAACGGGAAACAGGTGGTTTCTGATGTACCTGCGGTTAATGTATCGGGGAACATTATGCTGCCTTTCCGTGCAATCTTTAATTCCCTCGGCGTCGGCGACGATTCGATTAATTGGAATCAGAGCTCAAAAAGCATTGAGGTTCGGCAGGGAAAAACGTACCTTTTCCTGATCATAGGAAATTCGGGGGCATTGGTCAATGAGAAGATGATTACCTTGAACGCGTCTCCTTTCATAGAAAACGGAAGAACCTACGTACCTGTCCGATTTGTATCCGAAGCCCTGGGTGCAGACGTGCAATGGGATGGTACGACCAGGACAGTAACAATCACAAAGAAATGAAGGCCCGGGGGTTTAAGATGAAAACAAGACCAATATTGATACTGTTATTTACTTGTATCCTGATTGCTTCCTCCACCGTGACTGCAAGTGCCGCAAACCAGGTTGACTCCGATGATATGGCGATTTATATCAACGGAAACTTCAGCGGCCAGTCGGCCATCATTCATGGCAGCCTTTATTCGGCAAACGGCAGTGTTCAGTTCAACAGTGCCACGGACAATGTGGTAACCGGCAGTATTTATCACAAAGAAGGAACCTCCTTTACCATTCCGCAATACTATAATCCGGAGTTTATTAGTCGTGTTGCAATACTGGACTCGACTCAGTTCAACGAAGCGTATCCCGAAATTATCGATACGCCGGATTTGAGCAATCAGATGGGGAGCCTTGTCCTCAATCCGAATTCGACTGTCCTGACAATTGCTGAAAGCACGCATTATGAAAAGCTGACTGTCGGTCAGAATGTCATTGTTGATACGAGTGAAGGAAATATTTTTCTCGTTGTTGATGAGCTGACGTGCAAAAACAGCTACCATATCACACTGCAGGGCAGCGGCAAACTGTT
>JAQUYZ010000411.1 GCA_028691625.1 Eubacteriales bacterium | reverse complement strand
AAGAGAACCAAAAACAAAACTGGGCCTGGTGGACCATAAAAAAATGTATGAAATGACCAAAGATGTCCTTAAATTGATTGATTTTAATGAAGACCCAAAGACTCTGGTTGCTAGTTTGACCGTTGCAAATATGCAGATGATTGAAATTGCGAAGGCGCTTTCTTATAATGCAAAGCTCATCATTATGGATGAACCTACATCTGCATTAACCAATAAAGAAATTGAACAGCTGTTTTCTATCATGAGAAGACTTAGAGAGAATGGAAAATCGATAATTTATATTTCACATAAATTGGATGAGATCTATGAAATTTGTGACAGGATTACCGTCTATCGCGATGGACAGTACATCGGAGAAGGATTAACGAAAGATATCAATGTAAACGAACTCATTAAGATGATGGTAGGGCGTGAAGTCAGTGAAATGTTCCCGAAGGTGATCTGTGAGATCGGGGACGTAAAACTGGAAGTAAAAAATCTCTGCTATGGAAAAAAATTCAAGGACGTTTCCTTTCACGTAAAAAAGGGTGAGATTCTAGGCATAGCCGGTCTCGTCGGAGCTGGCCGGACTGAGGTAATCGAAACAATCTTCGGCATCAGAGACAAATCCGCAGGACAGATCTTCGTCGACGGGAAAGAAGTTCACATTAAAACGCCGGCTGACGCGAAGCACAATAAAATGGCACTGCTTACGGAGGACAGGAGAAGCACGGGAATTTTCCCGATGCTGACCGTATTTCAGAATGTCATCATAGCGAATACACAGAAATACATTAAAAAATCCGGATTGCTGAATCATAAACAAGCAATTGAGGACACCAACGAATTTGTAAAAGCAATCAGCATTAAAACGCCGAGCATCTATCAAAAGGTCGAGAACCTGAGCGGTGGGAACCAGCAGAAGGTACTGGTGGCAAGATGGCTTCTGACCAGCCCCGAAATTCTTTTCCTGGACGAACCGACAAGAGGGATTGACGTCGGGGCAAAAGCGGAAATCCATCGACTGATCACAAACCTTGCAGGACAGGGAAAATCAATCATTATGGTTTCCTCCGAATTACCGGAGGTAATGGGAATGAGCGACAGAATTGTTGTCATGCATGAAGGGAAAGTCACAGGAATACTGGATAACACCAAGGATTTAACACAAGAAGAAATCATGAGATATGCTACCGGCCAAGCCGCTACGGCATAACCTTAATAAAGGAGGATTCGACAATGACGTCTGATTCAAAAAAATTAATGGACCAAGCAGAAAGATCAAAAGCGGCGGACAATAAAAAAACCAGGGTAAAAGCATTGTTGCAGAAATATGGTATCATACTGGTTCTGGTTTTCTTGATTGTTATAATTTCAATTGTGGAACCAAAGTTTTTATCATCCACAAATATTTTTAACGTTCTGACACAGAGCTCCATCTTCGGCATTATGGCATTGGGAATGACCTTGGTTATCATCTCCAAGGGAATTGACATTTCCGTCGGCTCTGTACTCGCCTTGTCCGGAGTTGTCGCAGCCAGCCTTGCCCAGGTGGGCAAAGCAACCACGCTGTATTACCCCAGCATCAGTGATATGCCGGTCATCATTCCGATCATTGCAGCATTGCTGGTCGGATCACTGATGGGATCCATCAACGGCGGACTGATTGCATTTACAGGAATTCCCGCCTTTATTGCAACACTGGGTATGATGACCATTGCGAGAGGCCTTGCCTTGATCTATACAGGCGGTAAACCGATCAGTCAGTTTACTCCTGATATGATGTTCATTGGAAGCAAGATGGGATTTTTCCCGGTGCCGGTACTCGTCTATCTGATTATGATTGCCATTACTGGGGTACTGCTTGGCTACACAAGCTTTGGAAAGAATGTGTATGCCATCGGCGGCAATATAAAAGCCGCTGAAATCTCAGGTGTAAATGTGAAAAAGAATCTTATATTGATCTATGGTTATGCAGGCATGTGCGCCGCAGTAGCATCCATTGTATTTGCAGGTCGTGTCGGAAGCGTACACCCGGGCGCGGCTGCAGGGTATGAGTTAACTGCCATCGCAGCGACCACCATCGGCGGAACGAGCCATTACGGCGGGATCGGAACAGTCTGGGGTGCCGTAGTAGGCGCACTGGTACTGGGCGTATTGAGAAACGGCATGACGCTCATGGGAATCGAGGCATACTGGCAGCAGATTGTAGAAGGTTGTATCATCATCGTCGCAGTCGTCGTTGACATGAGAAAGAATGCCAGAAAGAAATAAATATAAATAAATACTCATAAATAAATCACAATGCTTCCATGATATACTTAAAGGAGGTACACAATGGACAAATTATTAGAAATGACACAAAAATTCCCTATGACAAAGTATTGGAACGATTCCTGTTCCATTCATGAGCTAACCTATGCCATCGAAAGAGGCGCTGTAGGTGCGACAACGAATCCAGTCATTGTAAAAGGCGTTTTAGATAAGGAATTGGACAGCTATCGGGATGATATCGCAAAGTTGGTAAAAGAGAATCCAACGTCATCGGAAGATGAAATTGCCTGGACCGTGATCGAGAAAATGGCAATCGACGGCGCAAAGCTTTTGGAGCCGCTATTTGACACCAAAGCAGGAACCGGACGAATCTCGATTCAGACAAATACGAAATATTTCAATAACGCAGAAAAATTGGTTGAGCAGGCTGT
>JAQUYZ010000410.1 GCA_028691625.1 Eubacteriales bacterium | reverse complement strand
AAGATAAAAAATCTTCTGGCATCAGAGACGATTACTCATTCGTTTATTGATTGTATAGAATATTATAATGAAGCGGTTCCCAATAGTATCTATACGCAGCAGGGAACCTGTACTCCCCAATATTACAGAAAGTATACAATCATGGGGCAGGATATGTATACCCTTCCTGAGTACCTGGAAAAAATGGAGATGAGCGGCTTCATTCGAGGGGAAAACATGGTGGAAGATTCCCACTCACAAAATCCTAATTTGCAGTATGTGGTTAAAATGGCAGGTTCGGACAGAGCTCATTGGATTTTTACCATATCAGACGATGAACTTGCCAAACTTCTCGAAGAAGAACAGTCTGTGACAATCCTCTACGACTCGGAGGGTAATCAGCTGTATCCTGTTCAGAAAATACCTGACAGTATCATGGAACAGATTGATAAAACACTTATGAAACAACTTGGTTCTGACTTAGGAAAAGAATACTGTAAAATTTTTTCTATGGCAGAGGATGAAAGCCTTCAGCTGGTCCGTGTAATCCACAGTAATCACCTTTTTCTTGAAACAAATCAGTTTCGTATTGTTTTCCTTTTGATAGTTATGCTGCTGCTCATTCTGTGAGGAGTTCTGGTGGCATTCCTGTCCTTCTATAATAACCGGCCAATCTCAGAGCTGGAGGATTTTTGTGAAAACAAATTCAGCGATATTCCTGACCATATCAAGGGGATGGATATTTTTCGGTTCACCTTGGATAAAATGGAGGAAAGGGTATTCCTGCTGGAACAAAAGCAAAAGGAAGAGCGTCTTTTATTGCAGTTGATTTACGGTAAAAACTGCAAGTCAGAGTGTTTTAAGGATGCATTAAAAAGCGCCGGCATCTTTCTGAAGTCGGAATGTTACCGTGTGATTTTTGTGGTTCCCATGGATGATAATCCTCAGGGAATTAATCTTTCCCTATACTTTGAAATGCTTCTGAGAAAAGAATACGAATTGCATTTGATGGAATATTCCAAGCAGAATATGATTTTGGCAATCATCGGAATGACGAATCGCGATGATACTCTGCTTAGGAATAAATTATATTTAATTTCTCAAAAAATGGATGAATCCGGCAAGAAAGGTATTAACATGTATGTTGGAGGAAAATGTGTCAATAAGGAAGATATCCATTGGTCCTATATGCAGGCACTCATAATTAGTCAAAAAAGCAAAAAGCAAAATGAAGATAGAATTATCTTTTTCGAAGAAAACGCCAATGTGAAAATGCGATTTGTGTATCCGAAGCTAGAACTTGATTCGCTTTACGATGCATTAGTTGCAGCAAATTTTCACAAGGCAAGTTTGATTAC
The DNA here is from genome assembly GCA_028691625.1 of Eubacteriales bacterium. Taxonomy (GTDB): domain Bacteria; phylum Bacillota; class Clostridia; order Peptostreptococcales; family Anaerovoracaceae; genus Anoxybacterium. The sequence goes on along the minus strand of JAQUYZ010000410.1, from coordinate 1,353 downwards.
TGATGTTTTAGTAGATATGATTCGGGAACAGAGCTATCACCGGTTTGTATGTACGACGCTTTGCTATGATGTCATTAATGCCTATTACCGGGCACAGACAGAGCTGGAGTTTCAGAAAAAGGATTTGAAACCAGAAATTGATTCTAAGCTGATATACGGAATCTCTGATATTGAGGAAATGATTCATATCATATTTCAGATACGAGACCAGTCAAGGGCTTACATGGAAAAGGGTTCAGGGGATTCTCAGCCTAAGGATATTGCAGCAAAAGTAATTGCATTTATTGATCAAAACAGCAAAGACAGGAATATGTGCGTCAGCATGGTTGCGGATCAATTCCATATGTCCATTTCAAATTTGAGTCATCAGTTTAAGGCGCTTACCAATATAAATATCTCGGATTATATTACAGATAAAAAATTCATCTATGTTAAGGAATTGCTTCTCGAGACAAAAAACAGCGTTCAAACTATAGCAGATATGCTTGGTTACAATCAGACCACTAGTTTTAAACGAAAATTTAAGCAATAATATGGAATGACTCCGAATGAATATCGTGAATTTTAACAGAAGGAGCAGGATGGTACTTCCAACACAAAAGAAAGAGAGGATAAAAATGAAAAACAAAACCTGCTGGAAGGATGACACAGGAGCAGTGATACAGGCTCATGGAGGGACTATACTTCAGTATAAGGACACCTGGTACTGGTATGGTGAAAATAAAGATGCGGAGACGATTAACCGCAGAGTAAAATTTATAGGTTTCTCATGCTATTCCAGTAAGGACTTGGAGCATTGGCATAATGAGGGATTGGTCCTGAAAGCATCGGATGATCCGGAGGATGATTTATATGAAACCTGCATCGCAGAACGTCCTTCTGTGATTTATAATAAAAAAACTAAAAAGTTTATTTTGTGGTTTCATCTAGATAACAGAGATTATACAATGGCCAGTGTGGGGCTTGCTGTTAGTGATTTTGCAACAGGATCTTTTCGATATCTGGGACGGCAGAGACCTCTTGGAAGGGATAGCAGGGATTTGACTGTATTTCAGGGGAACGATGAAAAGGCTTATCTGGTTCATAGTTCGGACTGGAACAGCACAATGATCATAGATCGATTAGATGAAGATTACACCGGATTTACAGGTGAAACCACAAGCATTTGTATTGATCAGTACCGGGAAGCTCCGGTTGTAATGGAATATGGGTCAAAGTACTATATGGTTACCTCGGGATGCACAGGGTGGCTGCCAAACTCCATGTTGTATGCAGAATCGGATTGTATGATGGGTCGTTGGAGGCTCATTGACAATCCTTGCAGCGGAAGGGATTACAGAAAGACCTTTCAGG
>JAQUYZ010000409.1 GCA_028691625.1 Eubacteriales bacterium | reverse complement strand
CAAGGACATCGACCTGCTCATCGAATTTACGCAAGGCGAATATCCTGACCTGCCGATTTTTTTGTACGGGCACAGCATGGGAGGAAATATCACGCTGGATTACAGGAAAAGGGGATTTCATCGAACCGTACCTCACCGATATATTGTAACATCACCATGGATCATCCTCCAGCGAAAGATTCCGGGATACTTATCTCTCTTTTCTGAGATGATGGCAATGGTAAAGCCCGATTTTCTAATGAACTCTGAAATTAAAGATGAAACCTTGGGGAATCAGGATATCATAGAGAAACAGATGAATCATCATTTAAGACACGGGAAAATTTCGGTGAAAACCGCATTGGAGGGAATCGAAACAGGGAAAGCCTTATTGGAAAACAGTCTGGAAATCAGGGGAGAAGGACCGCTGAAACCTTTTTTACTTATGCAGGGAACTGCCGATGTGGTCTGCGACCCGGAGGGCAGCAGAATCCTCGCGCAGCAGGAAAAAGAGCTGTGCAGCTACATCGAATGGGAAGGCTTATACCATGAAATTCATAACGGAAGCCCTTCGTCAGACGGTATGGCGGTGATTCGGGCTATGATGGACTGGATCCGAGGCTCCCGTTAATCCTATCCTTTCCTGTTAAAACATATTCTCTAACAGTTTATTTACTGTGTTTACTGCTTTTTTTGCTTCTTCAGTCGATATGTCAAATTCCTTATTATTTAGGATGCAATCTGCAAAGTGGGAGAGCTCCTCAAAATAGGGATTGATATCTTCATACTTGGAATGATATTCCTCAGTCATGTCGTTTAACTCATTTTCCTTACATAAGGTGAATTTTATATCAGCACCACGGCTGAATTCTATAACACCCTTTTCGCAAATAAGTCTGTAAGCTGTATAGAAAGGGTAGATGTCGGGCATCAAATGGCCTGCTTCTAAAACAGCTACTTCCTTATCACTGTACTTGATGGTTGAAATGATATGACCAAAATTGGAGGTTCCAAGCTGAGGATTATTTATCTCAACCATTTTGTATTCGGTTGGTTCACCCAAAAGCCAGTTGGCAATATCAATGTCATGAATTTGCAGGTCCATTACGGTACCTCCGCTGAATTTTTTGTCTGCCAACCAATTGTTTGAAGACCATTTTGGTGTTGCTGAGTTCCTGCAGGCGTAATAGTATAAAGGCTTTCCTAAGCTTTGACTTGTGATGACTTCCTTTGCAAACCGATACTCCTGCATAAATCGGCAGACATGGGCAACCATAAGTCTTCTCCCATTTTTGACACTGCATTCGAGCATTTCATCAATTTCAGCCGATTGCAATGCAAAGGGCTTTTCTACAATGACGTGGCAGCCATGATGCAAGGCCGTATTGACAGCCTCTTTGTGGAAAACAGTGGGCAGGCAAACGTCAACAGCATCCAGGGATTCGCAGCGCAGCATTTCATCCAGATCTGTATATACTTTAAACTTGTAATCGCATTCTTTTGCAAGTACCTGTGCGTTGATGTCTGCGACAGCAGCAAGGTTAACCGTATCCATTTTCTCGTAGCACTCGATGTGCTTTTTGCCAATGAAACCTAATCCTACCACACCTATATTTAATTTCTTATTCATACGTCTTTCGCCCTTTCTGTTTATTTTGCAATCAGCCTCTTAAGAAAGTTGACTGCAAGTGTGATATCTTCTGCAGGTGAGCTGCCAACCTCTCTTTCAATCGTTAAAAAACCGTTAAAACCTGATTTGCTCAGAACTTTCAGGTAGTTTGTAAAATCAACCTTGCCTTCTCCTAAAGGAGTTTCAAGAAAATAGTCCTTCAGGTTAAGATCTTCAATGCCCCCTTCGGCAAAGTGATTGTATATGATTTCAGGATCCGTTTGTTTTATCATGATTCCGTCTTTGGCATGGGTATGCACAATATAGTCTTTCAAAGTTCGGACTCCCTCCACAGGATCATCCCCTGTAACCATAACCAGATTTGCCGGATCGTAATTCACAGCCAATCCCTTACTGCCTATGGCATCTAAAAACTTCTTCAAAACAACCGCTTTTTCAGGTCCTGTTTCAATTGCAAAATAGGAGCCCATATTCTGCGCAAACGTTCCAAGGGCTTTACAGGCCTCAGCAAGGATTGTCCACCGTGAATGGTTTTCATCAGAAGGAATTACTCCGATATGCGTTGTGACGATATTGCTCTTGAGCTCTTTAGCAAGTTCCATAATTCTCTTGGATTTTTCAATTCGTATGGTATTATCCGATGCGATTTCAAAACCATGTCCGCCCATATCACCGCATATTGCTGATACAACCATTCCGTTGGATTCTATCCTGTCCAGAATTTCCCGTTTCCTTCTGGCAGAAAGATTTTCAGGAGACATTTCTCCGGAGGTGGCATAAAGCTGAAGGCCTTGTGCTCCAATACCGGCTGCCTTTTTAATACTTTCATCGATACCGACTCGAAAAGAATCTGCAATGACACCAATCTTAAAATCATTCATCATCATACACCATCTTTCTTGAATATGCATTAGAGATAACAGGGCGAAATCAAAGCACTCAAATGTGGGTATCATTGATTCACCCTGAAAGGCTATATAAAATTAAACACTGCGGGTTAAACCAGCTGTCTCAGCACATCAATCGGCAGTTCATTCATGATCGCATCGTTGGGATTAAACAGTAAATTTTCATCAACACTG
>JAQUYZ010000408.1 GCA_028691625.1 Eubacteriales bacterium | reverse complement strand
TGATGGGCAGGGTATCCTCCGGAAAAGGGGGGACGATCATCTTAGAGACGGCAAAGAAGGTATTGAGAGAAGAGTATCCGGATGTCTATGGAAAGGTCAATGTAAGCCTTCCGGACGAGAAAAGCAGGAGAGTCGGTCAAAGCATCGCTGCAGCCAGCCTTCCTCCAATTGAAGGAGAATGATATGAGTAAAAACTTTCAAACGCAGATATATATCCCTTTTGGCGGGGATGAAAAACAGGCGCTGGCGGATACGACCCACCTGGCGATCGCAGCCCATCAGGATGATGTTGAGATCATGGCGCAGCATGGGATACTGAGCTGCTTTGAGCGGAAAGACAGGCATTTTTCTGCGGTGATCCTGACAGATGGAGCAGGAAGTCCCCGGACAGGGACTTATGAGAATTGCACCAACGAAGAAATGAGGAATATCCGCATCACAGAGCAGAAAAAGGCAGCCGTTGTGGGCGGATATGCAGCATTGCTCCTGCTCAACTACCCCAGTAATGTTGTCAAGGAACCGAAGGAGAGAGCAGTTGTAGATGAAATCAAAAAGCTCCTGATGGAAATCAAACCGCAGGTAGTCTATCTTCATAATCCCGCGGATAAGCACGATACACATGTTTCGGCGAGCATCCGTGCACTGACCGCACTGAGAGAGCTTGCGGATGTTTATCGCCCGGAAACCGTATATGGCTGTGAGGTCTGGAGAGGCCTTGACTGGGTCAACGACGAGGAAAAGAAAGTACTGGACGTCTCGGAGCGGCCGGCCCTGAAGGCGGCGCTGCTCGGCGTTTTCGACTCCCAGATCGAAGGGGGCAAGCGCTATGATCTTGCTGCGTTGGGACGCTATGAAGCTAATGCTACATTCTATGCGTCCCATGATACGGACAAGCTCAACGCTGCTATCTATGCCTTAGACCTGACACCGCTGTTGGACGGCGGAAGCATTGAAGACTATATCGACGGATACATCCGGCGGTTTTCGCAGGATGTCAAAGGCAGGCTCAGGCGTCTTCAGGGATAGCTGAAAACCCAAACCCATTTCAGGAAAAGCAGATTATGAAAAAACTGGACTCATTCGATGGAGTCCAGTTTTTTCATAATGAATACCTTTATAATTGCTGCAACGGGCACCGCCAGAATCATACCGATGATTCCTGCATAATAACCGCCCACCGTGACTGAGATCAGGACGAATAAGGGGTGGAGGCCTATACTGGAGCCCACAACCCGGGGATAAATGATGTTGGCATCAAGCTGCTGGATAATGACAAGCACGAGAATCGCAAAAAGAGCTTGGCTGGCCCCGCCCGTCAGAAGTCCTACCAAAGCGGCCGGGACTACGCTGATTACAGGGCCAAAATATGGAATGATGTTGCAGAGACCTGCAAAGCATCCGATGAAAACGGCAAAATCAAGACCAATGAGAGACAATCCGACAGAGGATAACACAGCAATGATCAGTGCGTCCAGCAGCTGGCCCCGTAAAAACCTCGATATCACCCGATTGATATCGGAAAGTGTTTCAGTGACAGCAGCATTTGCCTTCATCGGAAGGGTCAGATGAAGCGCTTTTCTCCATAACCGGAGGAAGAAATCCCTATCCTTCAGGAGATAAATGCTGACAACCACTCCAAGGACCATATTCAGCAGACTTCCTCCGAGGCCGGTTATAAAGCTGATGATTCCAGCAGTGCTGAAGTTTTCTGAAATCCATGAGATCACATCGTTGGAAATATCCTGCAGCCGATCCTCGATCCCGCTGTTTGGAATCGCAGCCGCCCAGCTTCTGAAGACGGATTCATATTTTGAAAAGTATTCAATAATACTGTCGATCATATTCTGCATGCTGGTGAACACCAAATCACCCACGATGAGAAATGCAAAGGCGTAAATAATAATACAGATAATGAGAAAAATGAATAAAAAGGTGATCAGAATGCTGATGGTACGCCGCCGGCCAAGACTTTTTTCCAGCTTCAGCGGATCTGAGTGGGTACGGAAAGAAAACTTGGACACAAACTTATCGTTGATGAATTCGACAAGGGGGCTGAGCAGATATGCAATGATCAATCCGATAATCAAAGGGGAAAATGCAGAGGAAAGACTGCTGAAAACAGAGGAAACTCCCTTGAGCACCTGGTCAAAATTACCGATAATCAGGTAGATGACATACAGCAGAGCAGCTGTAAAAACGATATAGAGGCAGATCCTGATATATTTCCAGTCAGACAGCATTTCTTTGATCCTTGACATGCCTGTATCCTCCTTTTATATGTAAGAAATATCGCCTTAAAGACAAAGAGCGATTGTACAATTTGTTGATTTTTACTGCTCAATGATAGTATTATATATCAAGATAACAGATTTTAGCAAATTAAAAAATACAGCAGGATTCTACAGAACTTTTTGGCTAATCCGGGCTGCGATAGGAGAATGGAATGTTCAGAATACCGGAATTACTAGCCCTGGCGGGCGGGATGGAACAATTGAAGGCAGCGGTGGAAAACGGAGCCGATGCGGTCTACACAGCAGGGAACTGCCGGGAAATCTCGTCACCTATATGCAGCGAGACCAACTTGCTCATGCGGAAAGAGGAACTGAAAAATGCCGGGATAAATTGCTTTAGAATTTATGCGGAATGACGGAAATTATGCCGGTTTACCAAAAGATACTCCAAGGCCTGACTTGTTTTTC
>JAQUYZ010000407.1 GCA_028691625.1 Eubacteriales bacterium | reverse complement strand
GCAATGACGGCTGATTCCGGCGGAGTCATATTCATAATCCCAATAGCCGAAGAGCGGTAATCAAGCTGTGGATTCAGCCCCAGCTTCTGATATACAATCGGAGCCGGACCACCCATCACATGTGCAAATGTAATTTCCTTCCCGGCCACAGTTTCCTGTACAATTCTAATTTGTTCTTCATGACTATTTGACATTTTTTAATCCCCCTCTATGATTCAGAAATCCATGAAAATCACCTGCGGTGATGGGATTTCTTCACTCCTGCATCATTTTCTTACGGTATGTGCAGTTACTACAAATCATACTATCCCCCGTTTTTTCTGTCAAGCCAATAAAACTCTGCGGAAAGCAATTTTCAAACAGGCTCCAGTACCGATACCCTTACGCTATCATAAATTTTTGCAAGCTGGTCATACATTTCATCGACAGATTCTACATTACTATTCCTCAATTCTTCCACCATGACCGAGATTAGCTTGTAGAAGCTGGTGATACTGAGATTCCCGGATAGTCCTTTCAGGGTGTGTGCACATTTGAAAGCCTCCATAGTATTCTTTTCGGCAATATAAGTTCCCAGATCAGCAAACGATGTATCCAAAAAGAATTTCGTAAGATATTTTTCATAAAGCGCAGACTTATTTGCAAAGCGCTTTAAACCAGCTTCATAATCAATACCTGCTTCTTTTAATTTTTCAATATTCATTTTTTTGCCTCTTTAAAAGATTTGTCAAGGGTTTCGTATAATACTTCTGTATCAATCGGTTTTGCAATATGACCGTTCATGCCAGCAGAAAATGCAGCAGATACATCTTCTGAAAAAGCATTGGCTGTCATCGCATACACAGGAATGGTTTGGGCCTGTGGATGCTCCGATTCACGAATGGCTTTTGTTGCCTCATATCCGTCCATGACTGGCATCTGTATATCCATCAATATCGCATCATACGTACCTGCCGCTGAAGCAGTGAAAATCTCCATTGCTTCTTTCCCATCCCTGGCGCAGTCCACCTGCAGATTTACCATCTCCAGCAAATCCGTTGCGATTTCACGATTTAATTCATTGTCTTCTGCAAGCAGAACCCGTTTTCCGGTAAAATCATACGCTTCCTGATCGGCTGTAAGCTTCGTGTATTTCCCACCGCTCAGTGTCATCAGCACGTTGTAAACCGTCGATTGAAACAGCGGCTTAGGAACAAACATATTCGCGCCGGCTGCTTTTGCTTCATCCTCCACCTCCGATAGATCGTAAGCAGATACTATGATGATAATTGTCTTTTCGTCGTACAGATCACGGATCTTTTTAGTGACATCTATCCCATTTTTTCCGGGCATTTTCCAGTCCACAAAGCAGATATCATAACCGCTGCCCCTCGCGTGTGCATCGTTTAACAGCTCAATGGCATCCTTGCCATTTGATGCTGTTTCAAACTGCACACCGATCCGTTCAAGAACAATAGAGGTATATTCCAGCGTATTTTTATCATCGTCAACAATCAAAGCCCGAATATCTTTTAATGTCGAGTCATCCTGCTGTGCTGCGTCAGCATCCACATCAAATGGCAGCTCCACCGTGAACGTTGTTCCCATATTTTTTTTGCTTTCCACCTTAATCGCACCGTGCATCATCTCTACCAGATTTTTGGTGATTGAGAGTCCAAGTCCGCTGCCGCCATGAGAGAGCGCTGTGCTGGCACTTTCCTGTTCAAAAGGCTTAAAAATTCTTGTCTGCATCTCCTCGGAAATGCCGCAGCCATTATCGGAAACGGAAAAGCGGAGATACACCTTTTCTCCGGCCTGCTTCTCCTGCAATACGATCATCTTGATTTTTCCACCCACAGGTGTAAACTTGTAGGCATTGGAGAGCAAATTGAGCAAAATCTGATCCAGGCGCAGCGCGTCACCAATGAGGCGCTCTTCTGTCACGCCTGACAGCATCACATCAAACTCTATGTTTTTGTTTTTACACTGGGTGTAGTACAGTGTAGACACCGAGGATATCAACGTTTTCAAGTCGAATGGATTGTGTGCAATTTGCAGTTTTTCGCTTTCGATAGCCGACATATCCAACACATCATTAATAATTCCAAGCAATATTTTTGCAGAAGAATCAATTTTTGATAAATAGTCATTCGTTTTTTCTTTTTCACCTGAGTGATGCCTGGCAATTTCGGTCAGCCCAACAATGGCATTCATTGGTGTGCGGATTTCGTGGCTCATGCGCGCAAGAAACTCCGATTTTGCTTTATTTGCATGATCCGCGCGGAGCGCAGCCTCTGAAAGAAGCTGGTTTTTCACCTCCATCTTTTTCAGGTTTCTTTGTCTGATCATCAGAAGCAGAAGAAACATTCCCACACAAACAACCATGAGGAACGCAATCACAGCAAATGGAATGCGATATTTATACAGCGTATCCTGCAGGGTAAGACGATACGGCTTTCCAGTTGTATATTTGGCAACAATTTGTGAAATCTCATCGTCGCTGATCTGAGCAATGCTTTTGTTGAGAATCGAAATCAAAAGCGGATCTGACAGAAAACCTTCCGGCTGCCCATCGACATCAATCAGCGAAACCGCACTCAGGCAAAGCTGGTCGCTCATCCCCTCCACAGGATATGCAGATAATGCTTCGTATTGCGGCTTGGAAAGAAGATTTGTTACCACATATTGATTCTGCATCAAAAGATCGGCTTCCCCATCCAC
>JAQUYZ010000406.1 GCA_028691625.1 Eubacteriales bacterium | reverse complement strand
AATGCGACGATCAATGCCAACCGGGTGATTTTTTATTTAAAACGGATGCCTCTTGTCGGAAAACGGATTCCTGACCGGCTCTACAGCGACAGCGAACTGAAAATGATTGCCACAGTCGTCGTTACCATACTCAATGTAATGCGGAAATTGATCGGGAAAGCCCTCTATGTCGGACTGATGATGGTTTTACCGCTCATGCTGCTTTTCAAGGAAATTCAGCCTGGGGATTATCCGGCCGCATTCCTTCATCTATTTTTCTTTCTCAGCATGATTGCAGGAACCGTTCAGATCTCCGCGCTGCTGGAATCAAACAGGAACAAGTATATCTGCATCAGGCTGATGCGCTTCAATGCCAGAGACTTTGTGGTTCCAACGCTGTTTGCAAGGCATACCGCAAACTTCATTTATTTTTTGCCTTCCATTATGATCGCTTATGCGCTGCTGGGCGGCGAGGTTCTCCACGGCTTGCTTCTTTTACTCCTGATGACTGCGTTCCGGCTGAGCTTTGAAGCAGTTCAGCTTCTTGTTTATGATAAAACAAAAATCCTGATCAATAAGCGGTATCTGATCCAATGGATCGTGATCATACCGTCTCTTACAGCTGCATATCTGCCGCTGTTCTTTCGTTCCGTCTGGCCTGTCGGCAAGGTTCTTTTCAGTCTGCCCGTCGCTCTTCTGTTTGCCGCGGCGGCCGCAGCGGCGATCGGGTATATTCTGAAATACCCGGAGTATAAGAGAGTGACCGAAGCAACTCTCAAGCTGGATGATATCATGGTAGACTTCAGTAAAATGAAGGGAGAAGCGACATTCAGCAGCGTGAAAATGAAGGAAAAGGATTTTTCGGAGGAAACGCTGCAATCCGGGAAATATGAGAAAAAGCAGGGTTATGAATATCTCAATGCCATTTTCTTTGAACGCCATAGAAAGCTGCTGGAAAAACCCATACGAATTCGTTTGGTTGTCATCGGAACCATCCTGGCTGCGGGTATTGTGATTTCCCTGCTGTTTCCGCAAGCGGCAGAACTTCTCGATGAGAATATCTTAAGCATTTTACCTTCCTTTGTCTTTGTCATGTATTTCATTTCATTGGGCGACAGAGTCTGCAAAGCGATGTTTTACAACTGCGATATCAGCCTGCTGCGATACAGCTTTTACCGTGAGAAGGATGTCATTCTACGGAATTTCATGGTCAGACTGAGGAAAGTTACGGAATTGAACCTGACCATCGGCATTGCCATCTGTGCAGCGCTGTATGGATTTGTTGCAGCCACAGGTATTTCCTTTCAATGGATGGATTTGATACTGTTTACAATCTCCATTCTGTGCCTGTCCGTATTTTTTTCGGTGCATCATCTGTTTTTATACTATGTATTTCAGCCCTATACCACGGAATTGGGTGTAAAAAATCCATTTTTTAAAATCATAAATACGGTGGTTTATCTGGCATGCTTTGCTTGTATGCAGTTAAGAAATGTGCCGGGTTATTTCACCTTGATTGTAATCGGAGCCACTGTGACGTATATCATAACAGGATTAACCCTCGTCTATCGTTTGGCTCCCAGCAACTTCCGCGTGAAATGAAGGCAATGCCATGTCTGAAAACAAATTAGAATGCATATTATGTAATGATAGTTTGTTTACAAGGAGGTGTGTGCTATGTATGATATGACGGGAAATAAGTGGAAGCATAATGCTACGAATTATGGCCAGTTGAATTTGATGAACCAGCTTCGGAAGCTCTGGGAACAGCATGTTGTTTGGACAAGGCTGTTCCTCATCAGTTCATTGGCGGAGCTTCCGGATTTGGAGGCAACAACAAACCGGCTGCTTCGGAATCCCTTGGATTTTGCAGAGGTACTGGAAATCTTTTACGGAAAACAAAAGGCTGAGGCCTTCCGGGGTTTGTTGGAGGAGCATTTAACCCTTGCGGCCTCCATTGTAAGTAATGCAAAACAAGGAAATATCAAGGCGGTGGAACAATACTCGAAATTGTGGTATCGTAATGCGGACCAGATTGCGGCATTACTCGCCGGAATTAATCCCCGCTGGGCGGAGGATGAATGGAGAAATCTCATGTACGATCATCTGAGAATGTTAACGGATGAGTTAATGGCCAGATTGTCGGGAGAATACAGCAAAGACGTCATTCTGTTTGATATGATCGAGGAGCAGGCCCTGGCGATGGCCGATGTAATGGCGGCGGGCATCATCAAACAGTTTGACATTTAGGATGAAAAGGAGCAGCACAAACGGATGAATTATAAAAAAACGAAAGAAGCAGTTTTCCTGTCCAGACCGAACCGCTTTCTTGCAAATGCCATCGTCGACAGCGAGCCGCAGATGATTCATGTCAAGAACACGGGAAGATGCAAAGAACTCTTATATGAAGGGGTGCGGATTTTCCTTGAGGATCATGGAGAGGAACGGAAGACGAGAAAAACCAGGTATTCTCTGGTGACGGTTGAAAAAAAGATCTCCGGAACAAAATCGGCCGTCCGGCTGGTGAATATAGACTCCCAGGCACCCAATCGGGTTGTGGGGGAGGCCCTTGCCGACGGCAGCATAAGTCTGCCCGGACTTGCGTATCCGTTGATTCGAATCAAACCTGAAATGACCCACGGTGCATCCAGGTTTGATTTTTATGTGGAGGATGGAAACGGAAACAAGGTACTGATTGAAGTGAAGGGCGTTACATTGGAGG
>JAQUYZ010000405.1 GCA_028691625.1 Eubacteriales bacterium | reverse complement strand
TGCATCGCAGGGAAATGGGTCATGAATTTGAGCTTCCCTTTGAGGCGCCGTTTATCATCAAGCCTTCCAACGGCATCGAATACTGGAGACATCCCTTCTCAACCCAGAAAAAGGTATATAAAGCGGAAAGCATCAGGGAGCTCCTGCAGATTCTGGATGATATCTACTGCGCAGGCTACGACGATTCTATCATCATTCAGGATTTTATTCCCGGTGATGATACTTTTATGAGAGTGCTGACCAATTATTCCGATAGTCAAGGCAAGGTGAAGCTGATGTCACTGGGACATGTGCTGCTGGAGGTGCATACCCCTCACGGCATAGGGAACCATGCGGTGATCATCACCGAGCACAATGAAGAAGTTACGCAGAAGTTTAAAAAGCTGCTGGAGGAGATGCGCTATGTAGGTTTTTCCAATTTCGATATCAAGTACGATCAAAGGGATGGAAAATTCAAGGTTTTTGAAATTAATACGCGGCAGGGCAGAAGCAACTACTATGTCACCGGTGCAGGAGAGAATATTGCGAAGTATCTTGTGGAAGATTATATATACAGGAATCCCATCGATTTGAAATTGATTACGGAAAAGTCCCTGTGGCTCGTCGTGCCGAAGGGAGTTGCTTTTCGTTACATCAGGCAGGAATATCATGAGGATATGAAAGCATTGATTCGTACGGGCAAATATGTGAACCCGCTGTTCTACAAAATGGATATCGGATTCATGAGAATGCTTCGCTTATGGAAATCCCAATTGGGGGACTATTACAAATATTGGAAATATCTTGGAAAGCAGAAATAACGAGGCGAACGAAGGGGGCAGGATTTATGCAGACAGAAGACAGAAAAGTTCTAGGCGTGCTGGGGGGGATGGGTCCTTTAGCCACACAGCTCTTTTATAAAATGATCATTGAAAAGACGGAGGCCAACTGTGACCAGGAGCACCTGAACATGATCATACTCAGTCATGCGACCATGCCGGACCGCACGAAGGAGATATTGGAGGGGCGAATAGAGGAGCTATTCCATCTGCTTGTAAAGGATGCACAGATGCTGGAATTAAGCGGTGCAGAAGTCATCGCCATTCCATGCAACACCTCTCATGTTCTGCTGGACAAGCTTCAGGGGAGTGTGAACATTCCGATTATCAATATGGTAGCAGAAACAGCGAAGCATATCACCGACACGTTTTGTGAGCCGGATTTGCGGATCGCCGTCCTTGCGACTGACGGTACCATCAACACGGGGCTGTATCAGAAGGAATTGGAAAAGACAGGGATCACACCTGTGATCCCCGGGACAGCGTCGCAAAAGCTGGTGATGAAGCTCATTTATGAAGGCGTAAAAAATGGCGGAGAGATCGACTATTCCGATTTCTTGACAATACAGGATGAAATATTCGGACAAGGCTGCCAAGCAGCGATTCTTGCGTGTACTGAATTATCCTGTTTCAAAGAAACCTTTCAACTGCCGGATTTTTACATAGACGCCATGGGGATCTTAACTGAGAAGTCGATTCTTGCCTGCGGCGGAAAATTAAATAAGGGAGTAACGTGCGATGGATAAAACACTTCACCGGATTGACGAATATTTTAAGCTTTTGGCTGACCACCAACTGGTAACCGACCATAAAATAATACCGGCGTACCAGGAATCCCTGATTCATTACATTTCCTTCAACTCCATGGACATCGTCAAGGATACGCTGTTTATCTGCAAGGGCAGCCATTTTTCCGTAGAGTATCTGAAATCTGCGGCAGAAAGGGGTGCCGTCTGCTATGTCAGTGAAACGAAATACGACCTCGGAAAAGCAGAGGAAGGGACATCCTGTATCATTGTAAAGGACATTCGCAAAGCCATGGCCTTGATTGCGGACTATTACTACAATCAGATATGGAAAGATCTGAAGATCATTGGCATTACAGGAACGAAAGGAAAATCGACGACAGCCTATTTCATGAAGTACATTCTGGATGAATATCTGAAGGAAAAGAAAAGGCCGCTGAGCGCGATCATTTCCGGAATTGATAACTATGACGGTATCATCAATGAGGAGTCCCATCTGACTACGCCGGAAGCCATGGAACTGCACCGGCATTTCAGCAGTGCAGTCAGCAGCGAGATTGAATATCTCAGCATGGAGGTCTCCAGTCAGGCATTGAAATATGACCGGACGCTGGGGATCACCTTTGATGTAGGCTGCTTCCTGAATATCGGGGAAGATCATATCAGTGATGTGGAGCATAGCAGCTTTGAAGATTATTTTGAATCGAAAATGAGAATTTTCAACCAGTGCAGAATGGCATGTGTCAATATCAACAGCGATCAGATCGAACGGATTATGGAGGCCTCGAAGGCTTGTCCCCATGTTGTGACCTTCGGTCTGGATGAGAAAGCGGATGTTTACGGGTTTGACATCGTCAAATCAGGCAAGAGCATCAGCTTTTCCGTGCGGACGAAGGACTTCATAAAGGAATTTAAGATCACCATTGCAGGATTATTCAATGTTCAGAATGCGCTGGCGGCAATCGCAATATCTCACTGCCTCGCAATACCGATGTCTTATGTGGCTGCCGGCTTGAGGAAGGCGCGCGTCAGCGGAAGGATGGAGGTTTATGCCAGCAAGAGCAGAAACGTTCAGGTCATCGTAGATTATGCCCACAACAAGCTGAGCTTTGAAACACTGTTTCAATCCACATTGAAAGAGTAT
>JAQUYZ010000404.1 GCA_028691625.1 Eubacteriales bacterium | reverse complement strand
TGGTATAATGTCTTTGTGATTGCGGCTGTCAATGTGGTCTTGCCGTGGTCTACATGACCGATTGTCCCGATGTTAACATGGGGCTTATTTCTTTCAAATTTAGCTTTTGCCATTTTCGTGATCCTCCATTAAAAATTTTTATTTTTATTTATTAATCTTTTCCAATAAGCTTTCCGGCAGTTTTTCAAAATGATTAAACTGCATTACATATACGCCTCTGCCCTGGGTCTTTGATCTCAGATCCGTGGCATATCCAAACATCTCGGAAAGCGGTACAAAGCCTCTCACTGCAACTGCTCCGGAATGCATGTCGGTACCTTCGATTTTGCCTCTTCTCGAACTGATGTCACCGATTACATCTCCCATATACTCTTCGGGAACGGTGACCTCGATCTTAAAGATCGGTTCAAGTAAAACAGGTTTTGCTTTCTTGGCAGCTTCTCTGAATGCCATGGATGCGGCAATCTTGAAGGCCATTTCAGAGGAGTCGACTTCGTGGTAGGAACCGTCATACAGCTCTACGCCTACGTCTACAACCTGATAGCCTGCCAAAGGACCGTTCTGCATGGCTTCACGAATCCCTTCGTCGATTTTTCCGATGTATTCCTTCGGAATCGCACCACCCACGATCGCATTTTTAAATTCATAGCCTGCTCCGGGTTCTCTTGGAGAAACTCTGATTTTAACATGTCCGTACTGGCCGCGTCCGCCGGATTGCTTCGCATATTTGTGATCCACATCCGCATGACTTGAGAGGGTTTCTTTATAGGATACCTGTGGTTTTCCTACGTTTGCCTCCACCTTGAATTCGCGCAGAAGACGATCTACGATGATCTCCAGATGAAGCTCTCCCATACCCGCAATAATCGTCTGGCCGGTCTCTTCATTGGTATAGGTTTTAAAGGTTGGATCCTCTTCCGCAAGCTTTGCCAACGCAATCCCCATCTTGTCCTGACCTGCTTTGGTCTTAGGTTCGATTGCGATTTCAATTACCGGATCAGGGAATTCCATTGATTCCAGGATGATTGCATGCTTTTCATCACATAAGGTATCGCCGGTGGTCGTGTCCTTCAGGCCTACCGCCGCAGCGATGTCTCCCGAATATACCTCTTCGATTTCCTCTCTTCTGTTTGCATGCATCTGAAGAATTCTTCCGATTCTTTCTTTTTTATCCTTCGTTGAGTTATATACATAGGAGCCGGATTTCAGCGAGCCCGAATATACTCTGAAGAATGCAAGCTTGCCTACGAACGGATCGGCCATGATCTTAAACGCCAAAGCGGAAAATGGTCCTTTATCATCTGCAGGCCGTTCGGCTTCGGTTTCTTTGCCGGGAATAATTCCTTTGATTGCAGTGATATCCAATGGGGACGGCATATAATCCACAACTGCATCCAGCAGCATCTGTACCCCTTTGTTTTTGTAGGAGGATCCGCAGATCACCGGTATCATTTTACCTGCTATGGTCATCTTTCTGATGGCGGCTTTGATTTCTTCCGTTGTTGGATCTTGCCCCTCCAGATACTTCATGAGCAATTCTTCATCCGACTCTGCTACAGCCTCCACAAGGTTATGTCTGCACTCATCAGCCTTTTCCTTCAACTCAGCAGGGATAGCTACTGTTTCGATCTCTTTCCCAAGATCGTCCCTGTAGATTTCAGCATTCATCTCAACCAGATCAATGATTCCGATAAAGCTGTCCTCTGAACCGATAGGAATCTGAATAGGAACAGCATTTGCTTTCAGTCTGTCTTTCACCATGCCGATGACACGGAAGAAATCCGCTCCCATGATGTCCATCTTATTGACAAATATCATTCTTGGGACGTGGTATTTTTCCGCCTGTCTCCAAACAGTTTCAGACTGGGGCTCAACTCCGCCCTTCGCACACAGCACGGTAACCGCGCCATCCAGGACTCTTAATGAACGTTCCACCTCAACGGTAAAGTCAACGTGGCCGGGTGTATCGATGATATTGATTCTGGTATTATTCCATTGTGCGGTCGTAGCAGCAGAGGTAATAGTGATACCTCTCTCCTGCTCCTGTTCCATCCAGTCCATCGTGGCCGCCCCTTCGTGAACTTCGCCAAGCTTATGGGTTTTACCTGTGTAGAACAGTATTCTTTCTGTTGTCGTGGTCTTTCCAGCATCTATATGTGCCATAATACCAATATTTCTTGTTTTCTCAAGCGGGAATTGTCTAGGCATACTAGAAACCTCCTTTCTGCTTCTTTCTATAAGTTCGAATTATCATTAATTTCAACTACCATCTGTAATGCGCAAATGCTCTGTTGGCATCCGCCATCTTGTGGGTATCTTCCTTCTTCTTTACGGATGCTCCCGTATTATTTGCAGCATCCATCAGCTCCTTGGCAAGTCTTTCATACATGGTCTTCTCGCCTCTGGCTTTTGTGTATTTTGTAAGCCATCTGATTGCCAGAGTCTGACGTCTCTCCGCTCTTACTTCCATTGGAACCTGATAGTTCGCACCACCAACACGCCTTGCCTTTACTTCGAGCACAGGCATGATATTGTTCATTGCTTTTTCGAAGATTTCAATGGGTTCTTCCCCGGTGTTTTTCTTTATCATATCAAACGCATCATATACGATTGACTGTGCTACACCCTTTTTTCCGTCCAACATGATGCTGTTGATCAGCTTTACTATAACAACACTTCCGTAAACCGGATCAGGAAGCACTACTCTCTTTGG
>JAQUYZ010000403.1 GCA_028691625.1 Eubacteriales bacterium | reverse complement strand
CGGTGCCCAAGGCACCTTCCTATTATACTCGTGACAAAAGACTCGCCGTACAGGTGGAAGATCATCCCTTGGAATACAGAAACTTCGAAGGGACGATTCCCAAAGGGGAATACGGCGGAGGAACCGTGATGCTCTGGGATGAGGGAAGCTGGGAACCTCAGATGGATGTGGAGGCGGGACTCAGTGCGGGTTCGTTAAAGTTTGTCCTGAAAGGAAGAAGACTGAAAGGGAAATGGGCGTTGATTCGACTCAAGCCGAAAGCAGGCGAGGCGAAGAACAACTGGCTCTTGCTCAAAGAAAAAGATGAATATGCCAATACCGATGTTGAGCTTTCCAGGTTTACTACCAGCATCAGAACCGGACGCACCATGACGGAAATTGAAGTTGGGGAGGATGAAAAAATCACGAAGAATCCCTTTGATACCGTCAACGTGCAGCTCGCCAAGCTGGTCAATGCGATTCCGGAGGGTGAGGATTGGCTGTATGAGCTGAAATACGATGGCTACAGGATTGTTGCCTGCGTGGAGGGCAGCAAGGCCCGGCTCATCACCAGAAACGGTAATGACTATACAAAATGGTTTGGAGATATCGCATACGCTCTCGCCGATTGGGCCGTCGGAAGGGCTATGATTCTGGACGGAGAGATGGTGATCACGGATGCGGAAGGCAAGCCGGATTTTCAGGCGCTGCAGAATTATATGAAAAACCCGAAGGGCAAGAACCTTGCTTATATGGTCTTCGATCTCATGGCGCTGGATGGGGCGGACCTGAGAGAACGGCCCCTCATCGAAAGAAAAGAAATGCTGGAAGCGCTGATGAAGGATGCGCCGAAGAACCTCCGCTACAGCCAGCACATCGCGGGAAAGGGAGAGGATTTTTTTCAGGCGGCCTGTCAGCAAAATCTGGAGGGGATCATCGGGAAAAAAGCGGACTCCGCCTACAGAGGAACGAGAAACGGTGACTGGATCAAGCTGAAATGCGATAAACGGCAGGAGTTTGTCATCGGCGGCTATACGCTGTCCGATAAAAAAACCAGCAGGGTCAGCTCCCTTTTGCTTGGAATTTATGAAGGGGAAAAATTGGTCTACGCCGGACGAGCCGGAACAGGCTTCACCCAGCGCAGCAGGAAGGCGATGGAAGAGAAGTTCAGTCCCATCCGGAGGACGGAATCTCCTTTTCAGCAGCCGCCTGAACCAAAGAAAAACGAGGAGATCATTTGGCTGGAACCGGAACTGGCCGCGGAAATCAAGTTTGCGGAATGGACTGGGGAAAACCTGCTGAGACAGGCCAGCTTCAAGGGACTTCGGGAGGACAAGGATCCGAGGGAGATTCAAAGGGAAAGTGCGGAGGAAGAGCCGCAGGAGGATGAAAACACGCAACCGGAAAAGGAGGAAGCTATGATCATCTCCGGCATCAAGATCACCAATCCGGATAAGGTGCTGTTTGAAGATCCTGATATCACAAAAGCGGATGTGGTCCGGTATTATGCGAAGGTTTCAGAGCGGATGCTGCCCTATGTGAGCAACAGAATCCTCAGCGTTGTACGCTGTCCGAAGGGAATCTCCCAGACTTGTTTTTTTAAAAAACATCCCGGCCCGGGCAACAAAGCAATGGTCACAATCCCGGTCATGAACGGCAAAGGAGAAACGGAAGAGTACTTCTATATTGAGAATGTCGACGGACTGATCTATGAAGCGCAGATGGGTACGTTGGAATTTCATACCTGGGGAAGTCGTGCCGATGATCCGGAAAAGCCTGATGTGATGGTATTCGATCTGGATCCGGATGAGGGAATGAATCTGGAAACGGTTCGCCAGGGTGTGAAAGACGTAAAAAGTGTTCTGGAACAGCTTTCGCTCACCTCATTCCTCAAAACCAGCGGAGGCAAAGGGTACCATGTGATTGTACCGTTTCTGCCTACTGTGGATTGGGAGACGTTTCACGTCTTTGCGAGGCGCATTGCTCAGGTTATGGAGCAGAAGTGGCCTGACCGTTACACAAGCAATGTCAGAAAGACAGCCAGAAAAAACAAGATTTTTATCGACTGGATCCGAAACGGCAGGGGTGCCACAAGTATTGCGCCTTATTCCATCAGAGCCAGAAACGGAGCCCGGGTCTCCATGCCAATCCCATGGGAAGCGCTTGACACGGTGGATCCTGACGGTATCGGTATGGCAGAGGCGCTGTCGAGGATTGCCGGTGATGATCCGTGGAACGGTTTTTTTCAGGTCAGTCAACGGCTGAAATAAATCATTTACCAAAATCCGACAAAATCCAGAATGAAATGTGATATACTAAAACAAATTACATTTGTTACAGGAGGTGTATTGATGAAAAAAGTATGGAGAACATTCAGCTCATGGGCGCTGGCCTTTCTTATGGTATTCTGCCTGCTGCCCGGGAGTACTCTGGCCGCAGCCGCGGCAGATGATACACCCGTACCGGGTGATGTCGTCATTCTTTTCACAAATGATGTACATTGCGGTGTGGGACAGGTTGTGAAAGATGGAGCTGTTACAAACATAGGCTACGCCGGCGTCGCAGCCTATAAACAGGAAATGGAGAATCTGGTCGGCGGGAGCTTTGTCACTCTGGCTGATGCGGGCGACGCACTCCAAGGTGATGCCATCGGGACTTTGTCTCAGGGGCAGTATCTGGTGGACATCATGAATAAAGTCGGCTATGATATCTTTGTGCCCGGAAATCATGAGTTT
>JAQUYZ010000014.1 GCA_028691625.1 Eubacteriales bacterium | reverse complement strand
CAGATGAGCAAAAATATAAAAGGGCTGCTGATTGCACAGAGACATTGAGATGTAGCTAGCCATGTCGTTTAAATGTGTGTAGGACATCAGGATCGGGAATACACCCGACAGGAAATACACCAGGAAAGCAAGTGCGGGAATCGCCCAGAAACGACGCAGATTTTCAAGGATCAACGGTTTTGATATGCTAAAATATGATGCTTTCGATTTCATTATCTCCACCTCCCAGCTCATAGATAAATATTTCCTCGAGGGATAAAGGCAGCATGTCAAAGATGACAGGATGATTTTCATTGATTGTGTGTTCGACCATATCTTTTCTGTTTCTGATAATGAGCAGGTCTACCGTTCCTCTGGATTCCTTGTGAAGTACGTTTAAGCCCTTGTACGGATCCTCCGCTGGAGTTTTAAAGGCAACCTGAATCTTATGAATATCAGATTTCAGTTCATCCAGATCACGTTCGATCATCATCTTTCCTTTGGACAGGATGCCGATAGAATCGCAGATGCCTTCCAGTTCACGGAGATTATGAGAGGAAACCAGCACGGTCATCTCCCGTTCGGCAACATCCTCGACAATGTATTTCCAAACCAGCTTTCGAATGATGGGATCCAATCCATCGATCGGTTCATCCAGGATCAGGAAGTCAGGCATAGAGGACATGGTCAGAATAAAAGCGGCTTGTTTTTGCATTCCCTTTGAAAATTTGGAAAGCTTGCGCTTTTCATTCAGTTCAAACTGCTGTACCATATGCTCGTACCGCTGCTGATTCCAGTACGGATATATGGAACGATAGAATTTCGCCGATTCCTTCAGGTTATAGGTAGAAAAGAAATAGAGGTCATCCGGAATATAGCCCATTCTTTCCTTGATCCCTATATTTTCGTAGACATTGCTGTCCTCAATGAGTATTTCTCCGTGATCCGGTTTCAGGATGCCCGTCACATGCTTGATCAGGGTGGTTTTTCCGGCGCCGTTTGTGCCTACGAGACCATAGATGGATCCTTTTTTTACGTTTAAGTTCAAATCGGAAAGGGCTTTAAAACCGTCAAAGGATTTATCCAGATTATTTACCTTTATCATTCCAATCACTCCTTTCCTCCAACAATTCTTCCACTATTTTTTTGATTCTGTCCAGAGAACAGCCGATATAAAACAGCTCTTTCATGTTTTCCCTCAGATGCGCCTTTACTTCACTGACTCTTTTTTCGTCGATCGGCAGCTCACCGGGAGAGGCAACAAAGGTGCCAAGCCCTGATACAGTATAAAGATATCCCTGGTATTCAAGCTCACGATACGCCTTTTGTATGGTATTTGGATTAACAGTGAGGGTTTTGGACAATTCTCGAACAGAAGGAATTTTTTCTTCGGCTTGCAACATTCCGGTTATGATGAGCTCCTTGACGTTGTCAACAATTTGCTCATAAATGGATTTCCTGCTTTTTAAGTCAAGCTGGAACATATCGTTCATCCTCCTTTTCCTATCATTCATTATCGGTTTTTCCTTAACGATTGATAAACAATACCCCTTCTGTACTTAGTGTACTATATGACATAACACACTGTCAACAGTTTTGAAAACGGTAACGTGACTTTTTCATTGACAGGCATGAGAAAAAAGTGGAGAATGTTACTAATGGAGAGATAAGGAAAGGAGATTCAGTATGACAGAAATCAGAGAATACGACATGGGAGCATTGGAAAAAAACAAGAATAATACGAAACGACTGAGAAAAAACCTGATCATCTTTGGCTGTGTGCTCGCAGGAATTATCGTTCTTGCTTTGATCGGAAGCAGCATCAAGAACGCGATCTGGGGGGAGGCTCAGGACATCTCGGCGACCGGACCATATATTGCCACGATATACGTTGAGGGAACCATCGCTGCCGGACAGACAGATACCTTTGGTCTGCCGATCGGGTATCAGCATAACTGGACTCTGGATAAAATCAATGAGCTTATGGAGGATCCGGACAATCGGGGACTGCTCTTATTCGTCGATTCACCGGGAGGCGGTGTTTACGAAAGTGATGAACTCTATCTGAAACTCAAGGATTACAAAGACACGACCGAGCGGCCTGTCTATGCGGTGATGGGATCTATGGCTGCATCAGGCGGATACTATATATCGGCAGCTGCCGACAAGATCGTTGCAAACCGAAATACTTGGACCGGCTCTATCGGCGTGACCATAGGAACGCTGTATGATATTTCTGCATTGCTTGAAAAATACGGTGTCAAGACGGTGACCATAACAGCCGGTTCCAATAAGGCGATGGGCAGTAGTGTGGAACCCTTGACCACGGAACAGCAAGAGATTTTCCAGTCTCTTGTTGACGATGCCTATGAACAGTTTACCGGTATCGTTTCCGAGGAAAGAGAAATCGAACTGGATGATGTGAAGAAGCTGGCCGACGGCAGGATCTATACGGCGGAGCAGGCGCTTGAGCTGAAGCTGGTTGACTTCATCGGAACCTTTGACGATGCACGTGACGAAATGATGGAGGAATATGATCTGTATGGCTGTCAGGTGATCGATGTGGTATACAAGGACAATTCCCTGTGGGGCAGCCTGCTCAACGGGGTGAACATTCCCGACCTCAAGGGGGGAGACGTTTCCGCCATTTTAAATAAAATAGAAGGCGACAGCCGGTTCCCCATCCGTTACGAATGTGAATTGCTGAGGTAATACAAGCGTCTGCCAGTGGATATTCCTCTGAGAATACCCATGAAACTGCGCTTAATACTGCTGGCAAGTTTTTTTACTTGACAGCAGTTTTTTTTTATGCTAAATTTAATTAGGTGTCAAGCTCATAAACTTGGCAGATATAAAAAAGAGGCTGATTGCAGATGTTTGAGAAGATGATAGAAATTAGCATGCTATATGATTTTTATGGTCAGTTGCTCACTGCAAAGCAGCAGGAACTGTTGAAGCTTTACCATGAGGACAATTATTCCCTGTCAGAAATCGCCGAGGAATACGGAATCAGCAGACAGGGTGTCCATGACGCGGTCAAGAAGGCAGAAAAAGCACTGCATGAGTATGAGAGCAAGCTGGGTCTGATCAGTAAATTTACAGCAACGGAACAAGCTGTTGCTGCGATCGATTCGGAAATTGACCGGTTAATGCTGGAAAACAGGCAAAATGAACTGCTTACAGAAAGAATGAAGCATATAAAAGCCATTATCGATAAAATCAACGAATGAGGAGAGCCAATATGGCATTTGAAGGACTATCGGAAAAACTGCAGGGCGTTTTTAAAAAGCTCAAGGGTAAGGGAATTCTTACGGAAGCGGACATCAATGAAGCGATGCGTGAGGTGAAGCTTGCATTACTGGAAGCGGACGTCAATTTCAAGGTTGTAAAGCAGTTTGTGGATGCCGTGAAGGAGAAGGCATTGGGACAGGATGTGCTGGCCAGCCTGACTCCGGCGCAGCAGGTCATTAAAATCGTAAACGACGAGCTTGTCGCTCTCATGGGTGGAACCAACAGCAAACTGACCTATTCCCCCAGGGGATTTACCGTAATCCTGATGGCAGGACTGCAGGGTACCGGTAAGACGACGACCTGCGGTAAGCTGGCGAATTACCTGAAGAGAAACGGAAAAAAACCAATGCTTGCTGCCTGTGACGTCTATCGTCCTGCTGCTATTGATCAGCTGGAAATTGTGGGAAAAAGCGTAGACGTACCCGTTTTCACCATGCGTGACTGCAAGCAGCCGGAGCTCATCGCGGAGAAGGCGATGAAGGAGGCGGAATATAAAGGCTATGATGTGCTCATACTCGATACATCGGGACGACTGCATATTGATGAAGAACTGATGGAGGAGCTTGTCAGAATCAAGCAGAAGACCAAGCCCCATGAAATCCTTCTTGTCGTGGATGCCATGACAGGGCAGGATGCGGTGAATGCGGCGACCGGTTTCAATGAGAGGCTGGGAATCGACGGGATCATCATGACAAAGCTGGACGGCGATACCAGAGGCGGTGCTGCATTATCTGCAAAGTCCGTGACCGGGAAGCCGATCAAATTCATCGGTATGGGCGAAAAGCTTGATGCTCTGGAACCGTTCCATCCGGAAAGAATGGCATCCAGAATCCTGGGCATGGGCGATATGATGAGCCTTATCGAAAAGGCCCAGGAAAGCTACGATGATGATAAGGCAGCCGAACTCGAACGGAAAATGAAGAAAAACGAGTTCACTCTGGAAGACTTTCTGGATCAGATCGGACAGATCAAAAAGATGGGCGGCCTTTCCAAGCTGATGGATATGATGCCGGGCATGAACAGCAAGGCTATGAAAGATGTGGATCTGGACAGCGGCGAAAAGGAATTCATCCAGATGGAAGCCATCATCCAGTCCATGACCAGAGAAGAGAGAAAGAACCCTTCCGTCCTGAACGCCAGCAGGAGAAAGAGAATCGCTGCCGGAAGCGGACAGCCCGTAAGCAAGATCAATAACTTGATCAAAAAATACGAGGATGCGAAGAAAATGATGAAGCAATTTTCCGGCGCGCCGAAATTCAAGAGAAGCAGGATGTTCCGGGGCTTTTAGCCCGTATGGAAAAACGGTTCAAAAGAAGAAGGCAAAGATCGGTGATAAATTCAGAAACAACTGAGTTTAACATATAACAATGCAAATGATTTTCTGAAGATAAGGAAAATCAGCAAGCCAAGAAGGAGGTGGAACATATGGCAGTAAAAATAAGACTAAAGAGAATGGGCGCTCATAAGAAACCTTTTTATAGAGTAGTAGTTGCAGACTCCCGTTCACCGAGAGATGGAAAATTCATTGAAGAGATCGGTTACTATAATCCTTTGACTGATCCGGCCGACGTTAAAATTGACGGCGAAAAAGCAAAGAAATGGATTTCAAACGGAGCTCAGCCAACGGAAACTGTAAAAAGTCTTTTCAAAAAATCAGGAATTATAGAATAAGGAAAGCGGTGAAAACTTATGGTAGAACTGGTTGAAGCTATTGCAAAATCACTTGTTGATAATCCTGATGCGGTTGAAGTAAAAGAGGTAGACGGAAGGCAGGCTATTGTGATAGAGCTGAAGGTTGCCCCGGATGATATGGGGAAAGTCATCGGCAAACAGGGAAGAATCGCCAAAGCGCTTCGTACTGTCGTGAAAGCCGCAGCGACCAAAGCAAATAAAAAAGTGGTAGTAGAAATCGTACAATAGAGATTCTGCAATACTGCGTTTGTGGCACATATATTCGTATATGTGCCTATGTTTTATTTTGAATAGATACGAGGAGATCATGGATAAGATAAAAGTTGGACAAGCAGTCAATGTGGTGGGACTTAAGGGAGAACTTAAGGTCTATCACTACTCGGATTATAAGGAACGGTTTGAGGAGTTGACAAAAATTTATCTGGAAAACACCCAGTATAAAATTACCGGCGTCAGATATTTGAAGGATATGGTTATTCTGAAGCTCCAGGGCATCGATGACCGAACGGAAGCCGAAAAACACAAGGGGGAAGACATTTACATCGACAAAGAGGATATCAGGGTATTGCCTGAGGACACCTATTACATCTTTGATTTGATCGGTCTGTCTGTAGTCGATGAACAAGGCAGCAGGATCGGGACTGTCAGCGATGTGATTCAGAACAGAGCCCAGGATCTGTATGAAGTTGAGAGAGAGAATACAAATAAATTCTTGATTCCCGCAGTGGATGAATTTATCTTAAAGATAGACATGGACAGCAGAACCATGACGGTAAAGCTGATTGAAGGGTTGATGGAATGAAAATTGATGTATTGACGCTTTTCCCGGAAATGTTCCGGCCGGTTATCGAAGACAGCATTCTGGGAAGAGCCAGAGAAAACGGAATTCTGGATATAAGACTGACGGATATCAGGGAACACAGTCTGGATAAGCATAAAAAAGCCGACGACTACCCCTTTGGCGGCGGCGCGGGAATGGTGATGATGGCCGACCCCGTTTTCGGTGCACTGCGCGCCGTCGAAGCAAAAGGAAAAAAGATCCTGTATATGTCTCCCCGGGGGCGGATCCTCGATCAGGAGATCATCTGCGAGCTGTCTCAAGAGGAAGAGCTCGTAATTCTATGCGGACATTACGAAGGGGTCGATCAAAGGATCATCGATTACTGGGAGATGGAAGAGATCTCGGTGGGAGACTACATTCTGACCGGCGGAGAACTGCCGGCAATGATCCTCATTGATGCGGTAGCTCGAATGATACCGGAGGTTCTGGGGAGCAGCGATGCCCATAATGAGGAATCCATTTATTCAGGATTGCTGGAGTATCCCCAGTATACCAAGCCGAGACAATATGGAGGCATCGATGTTCCCGAGGTGCTGGTTTCCGGCAATCACAAGCTGATCCATCTCTGGCAGTTTGAGAAATCGCTGGAACTGACGAAGGAAAGAAGACCAGATCTTTGGGAAGCGTTCCTTCGCAAGGAAAAAAACCTTACAAAGGATGAGAAAAAAATACTTCAAAAAATGATAAGGGAAGAGATACGATGACGACGGTATGTGCAAGGTTATTTCCTGCTGACAGTTGTAATTGGGAGGGCATTCCTATATAATTATAGCTTGAAAGACTTGGCGGAGGTACGGAACGATCATGAAAAAGAAGAAGCGTGTTTTAATACTATTCTGCACAACTCTGGTCATTCTATTTGCCATAATCTATGTATTCCCCAATGTGACCGGTGCGCTGAAGAAAACAGAAATCATCGAATACGGAAGCCTACAGGTAACGGATCAGGTTACCGCCTACATCATTCGGAATGAAACGGTTTATTTCGCAAATAAATCGGGAAGCATTCATTATTATGTGAAGGAGGGTGAGCAGGTCAGAAAGGGTGTTCCGATCCTGGATATTACCTCCGGCATTCAGAACGACAAGGAGAGCAGCTATCAGAAACTTATGGAGCGGATCTCTCGATTCAATGGTGGCGAAAGTGTTTTCAGCGATGATATCAAGAAAATAAGAACACAGCTTGCGAAGCTGGAGAACGATCGCGATGTCGCCGCGAATGCAGGAGATACAGAGCAGGCCGCCAGACTTGAACAGCAGATCCAGAGGCTCAATCAGAAGAAGGATTACATACAAGCAACGGATGACAAGGCAAAAGAGGAAATCGTCCGGCAGAATCAGTCCATAAATGCCGTCGGAATTACGCCGGAAAATTATGTCAGCCAGACGAATGGAGTCATCAGCTTTTATATCGACGGGTACGAGTCGGAATTTTCTCCGGAGAACATGGCGCTGCTGAACAAAAACAAGGTTCAGAGCCTGAATATCGAAGTTCAGAGCGTTGCCCGGGCGACAACGCTGTCAGCGGAGCCATTATATAAGGTCGTTGACAATAAGAAGTGGTATACGGCTTTTTGGGTGGCGCCGGAAAATATTGTGAAATACGAAAAGGGGCATAAAGCGACCATCAATCTTCCATTGGGACAGGTTGACGGTACGATTTATGATATTCTGGACGACGAGGGTAGATGGCTGGTCATACTGGAGTTCAACAGATATTATGAAGAGTTCGCCCAGATTAGAAAAATAGACGCGGAAGTGATTACCTCGGACTACAGCGGTCTGATCATTGAAAATGAAAGTATTACAACAAAGGATGGACAGCCCGGGGTTTTTGTGAAGGATAAGAGTGGTGAATATGTCTTCAAGCCTGTAAAAATCATAACGAGCGACGGAGAATGGTCACTGGTTGAGGTCTCTTACTTTTATACTGATGACGGTACGACCAAGGTGGAGACAGTAAATATTTATGATGAAATATTAAAGAAGCCGAATTGAACCAGGGGAGGAAAAGACAGGAATAAATGGGTATGATCAAGGAGAATATTGAAGCAATCAACAGGAGCAAGGATGAAATCGCCGAAAAGACCGGGCGAAAGGCCGGGGATGTACTTTTGGTTGCGGTTACTAAAACAAGAAACGCAGATGAAATCAACGAAGCGATCGAAGCGGGAATCACTGATATCGGAGAAAATAAGGTGCAGGAAATCCTGGACAAGTTTGAGGATGTTAGCCCTGTCCGTTGGCATATGATTGGACATTTACAGTCAAATAAGGTAAAATATATTATTGACAAGGTGTCGATGATCCATTCTGTTGATTCCTTAAAACTGGCGCAAGAGATTGACCGGCGTGCCGGCCGCCATGGAACCACAATGGATATTCTGGTACAGGTCAATGCTGCCAGGGAAACGAGCAAATTTGGAATTACTGCGGAAGAAACGGGGAAACTAATTCAGAACATCCTGGAACATTGCCCGAATATCAAAATCAGAGGATTGATGTGCATCGCTCCTTTTGAGGATGATCCGGAGGATGTAAGAATCTATTTCCGTGAAGTGAAAGGGTTATATGACAAATATGCCTCTCACACCCACCCGGGGCTGGATTTTCAATATCTATCCATGGGAATGTCTCATGATTATGAAGCGGCAATTTTAGAGGGTTCCAATCTGATCCGTGTCGGCACTGCAATCTTTGGAGAAAGAAACTATAATAAGCAGGTTTAACAAAAGAGAGCGATGAGAACAAAGAGATATAAATAAGGAACGATTAAGGAGGAAGGAAAATGGGAGAAGGTTTATTTTATAAACTGAAAACATTAATTGGCATTGAAGAAATAGAAGAGGACGATCAGCCGGACGAAGCTCCGGCATCCGCACAGCTTGAGAGAAAACCCATCGACCCAAGAGGATCCTATCTCTCATCCAGAAACGAAAGCAAGGATATGAAGGATGGGAAAGACAGCAGGGTTTTGCCGATCCAGAACAAGAACATGGCGCCGACGAATACAAACCAATTTAAAATGGTTGTCATCGAGCCGAAGGGATTTGATGAATGCCCGAAGCTTGTCGATAATTTAAAAGCGAAAAAACCGGTTATTATTAATCTTGAAAAGGTGGAATCCGACAATGCCAGAAAGATTTTCGACTTTCTGAGCGGTGCTACATATGCTTTAAACGGCAATGTTCAAAAGGTTGCCAACAATATCTTTATTTTTGCACCGGAAAATGTTGATGTGACTGCAAATATCGACCACAAGGGTATTGATTTCAGCGGATCACCTAAGAATGTTTGGAGATAGAATGTATGATAGTTTTAATGAATGCAATTAATACGTTTTTTCAGATTGTGATATACCTGATTCTGGGCAGAGCGATCCTGAGCTGGTTTGTAAGAAATCCTTACGGCAGCTTATATAAAGTATATTCTGCGATTATCCAGGTGACGGAGCCGATTCTCTCACCCTGCAGAATGCTGCTTGCCAGGTTCGGTATGGGCGGAACCATTGATTTTTCACCGATTTTGGCGATTATCGGGTTGACCGTGCTCAATGGTATTATCATTAATATTTTAAGGATGCTTATGTTCTAATCCGGCCGACGACAAATCGGCTGCGTTGATAGGTTGATAGGCTGAGAGGTAGAAGTATGATTACTCCTTTAGATATCCAAAATAAAGAATTTCCCAAGGCCGTCCGGGGATACAAGGAAGAAGAAGTTGACGGTTTCCTCGATCTTCTGACATTGGATATGGAAAAGATATTGGAAGAAAACCGCAAGTTGAAGGATCAGGTCAAGGGCCTTTCCGTGGAAGTGGAACGCTATCGGAACTCAGAGGGAGCCGTTTTGGAAACCCTGGAGGCGGCGAAGGCTCTGATGGGTGATATTTCCGCCAGTGCGGAAAAACGTGCAGAGATTTTGTTGAAAAACGCAGAGTTGGACGCCCAGCTGATTCAGCGGGAAGCCAAGGACTCCATTGAACGGCTGAACGAAGAATTGGTATCTACCAGAAACCGGTTAAACATATTCCGCACCAGATACAGAGGCCTGCTGGAATCAGAGCTTGAGAAATTTGACAATTTAAGTGCAGAGCTTTTTGCGGACAGAGATATGGAGGAACTGAAAAACTATACGGACGGCAAACCCTATACGGAAACCAGAATCCTTGCACAGGAGAAGGTAACCTTCGGAAAGGCTACCATTACAAATTTAAGAAAATGAGAAGAGGTTAGAGATTGTATTTTATCATCATTGCTGTCGTTGTTGGGCTGGATCAATTGGCAAAGTATCTGATACAGGCTAATTTGACATTGAATAGCTCTGTTCCATTGATTGAGGGAATATTTCATATCACATATATTCATAACAGTGGCGCTGCCTTTAGTCTGTTTCAAAATAAAACAGGGTTTTTAATCACAATGCAGCTGGTTGTGATTACGGTTGTTTTGGCTTATCTGGTGAAAAGGCGGAATAAGGATCATTGGTGCCTGCTGCTGAGTCTTTCTCTCATTGCTGCCGGCGGGCTGGGGAATCTCATAGACCGCACCATGAACGGTTACGTAATCGACTTCCTGGATCTGCGCTTCTGGCCGATTTTTAATGTGGCAGACATTTCCGTCTGCGTTGGCTGTGGACTGCTGGTACTGTACATGTTCCTTTTCGAGCCAAAGGCTCACAGGAGTAAGAAGGACGGGGCTGAGGACAGGGCGGCCGAAAAAATTGACGGTTCCGAGGAATAATAAAATGGAAAAGGATCTGAATACCTATGTATTTATTGTAGAAGAAGACCGGAAGGGGACCAGACTCGATGTGGTCCTCTCTCTCGTTATTGAAGAAGCTTCCAGGAGTCACCTGCAGAAGCTGATTGATATTGGTCGGGTTGAGGTCAACGGAGAAATTGCACTGTCAAAAAAATATAAAGTGAAGGCAGGAGACCTGGTCAAAATCACGATACCGGAGCCGGTTCATCTGAATGTGAAACCGGAAGATATTCCCATTGATATCGTCTATGAGGATGAGGATATTCTTGTGGTGAACAAACCGAAGGGGATGGTGGTTCACCCTGCCGCAGGCAATTACACCGGAACTCTGGTCAACGCGATCCTCTATCACTGCAAGAGTCTTTCCTCCATCAACGGCGTGATCCGCCCGGGGATTGTCCATCGCATCGATAAGGATACCAGCGGCTTACTGATGATCGCGAAAAACGATTCGGCACACCACAGTCTGGCGCAGCAGCTTGCCTCCCATACAATTACGCGTGCCTATCGCGCCATCGTATATCATAATTTCCAGGAGGATACCGGGACTGTGAATGCGCCCATCGGCAGAGATCCCAAAAACAGACTGAAGATGGCCGTTACACAGCTGAACAGCAAAGATGCTGTGACGCATTATAAGGTATTACAACGACTTGGCTCCTTTACCTATATCGAAGCGCGGCTGGAGACGGGACGGACTCATCAGATCAGAGTGCATATGGCGCATATCAACCACCCACTTCTCGGCGATGCCGTTTACGGCCCAAAAAAGAAGGCGCTTGGCGTGGAAACACAGATGCTTCATGCAAAGCTGCTGGGCTTTCATCATCCGAAAACAGGTGAATATATGGAGTTTGACAGTCCGCTTCCTCAGGAATTTATCAATGTAATGAAAAAGCTTGGAGGAACAGTCAATGAGTAAAGTCGTTTTTAAACCAGGGACTATGGTGAATCCGGTTCCCGTCGTCATGGTATCCTGCGGAGATCAACCGGCGGATTATAATATCATCACCATTGCCTGGACCGGAATTGTGAATTCCGAACCTCCGATGACTTATATTTCTGTGAGAAAATCAAGGCATTCCCACAGTATTATTGAAAAGAGCGGAGAATTTGTCATCAATCTCTGTACGGAGAAGCTTGCGCAGACCACCGATTACTGCGGTGTGAAATCGGGACGAGAGATCAATAAATTCAAAGAACGGAAGTTAACGCCTGTCCCGGGACAGCATGTGCGCTGTCCGATGATACAGGAAGCTCCGGTCAACATCGAATGCAGGGTAAAAGAAGTGCACCATTACCCTTCTCATGACATGTTCGTCGCTGATATCCTTGCAGTGCATGCAGAGGAAGGCCTTTTGAACGAGAATGGAAAGCTGGAACTGGAACGGGCGGGTCTGATCTGTTATAGCCATGGTGATTATTACGGGTTGCAGAAGAAGCCCATCGGTAAATTCGGATTTTCGGTCATGAAGCCGAAAACGAAAAAAAGGATTGTCGCAGAAACAAGAATGAGCTCAAACCGAAAGAAATAAAGAGCATTCTTCAATACAACAAAAAGGCTGACACTCGAGTGTAACAGCCTTTGTCACAGTCCATGTCATTGTCTTATGGGAAAACGAGACGATAATTAATGGTTTACCGAGAGAAAGGGATTCCATTACAAATGTGCTTTAACGTACTGCAAACAGCTGCTGCAGATATACCCGTTCTTAAAACGGGTAACATTGACCAGCGCGCCGCAAATTGCGCAGCTAAATTCTCCTGTTCTGTTCACTTGATATTTGACTATCTTATTACTTTTAACCTTCATCTAACCCA
>JAQUYZ010000402.1 GCA_028691625.1 Eubacteriales bacterium | reverse complement strand
ATAAGAAATTGTATCTGAAGTTCACGTCTGCTATAATGAGTTTATGGTTTTAGTGCGCCAGACCCGCAGGCTGCAGGCTGTTGCCGCAAGGCAGAATCAACCTGTTTTGCTCGGCACTGCTGGTAAAATACAATACAACAGGGGTGAGAAAATGAGTACGGCAACGGAGGAAAAACTGGGAACCCTGAAAATATCGGATGACGTAATCTCAATCTGCACGATGAATGCTACGTTGAAAACAAAAGGTGTTGCCGGATTAAGCGGTGTTTTTGTCGATACAATATCAAAAAATATCTTTGGAAAAGACCCTCTCTACAAGGGGATCAGAGTAAACCAGGGTGATGATGGAATCAATATAGACATTTATATCGTCGTGGAGTATGGCGTTAAAATCCCTGAGGTCGCCTGGGATGTTCAGGAAAACGTAAAAAAGGAAGTCGAAGCCATGACGGAGGCTGCTGTGAAAGCAGTGAACATACACGTTCAGGGAGTACATTTCACAGATGAGGAGGACTAGAGGATATGCGGAGAACGGAAGCAAGAGAGCTTTTCATGCAGCTGATGTTTCAAATGGAAGTTCAGAACGATTATAGTCAGGAGATAAAAGAGAGATTTCTGTCGGAACATATGCAGGAGTCCAATCAGCAGGAGTACTTTAACCGGTTGTTTACGGCTGCGGTGGATCATTTGTCTGCCATTGATGAAAAGCTGGAGTCCTGCAGTGACAACTGGAAAACAAGCCGCATGGCGAAGGTGGACCTTGCCATCTTGAGGCTATCCGCAGCGGAAATCCTGTATCTGGATGACGTTCCGGATTCGGCATCTATCAATGAAGCGGTGGATATGGCAAAGAAGTTTAGCGGAGATGACTCGGGGAAATTCATCAACGGTATCCTGGGTAAGGTTGTAAGAAGCAAAGATGCAGAGTAAGGATTTGATTCTTGGCATTGATACCAGCAATTATACGACTTCCCTTGCAATCACAGATATCAATGGAGAAATTACGGCAGACTTACGTAAATTACTGACTGTCAAGCAGGGCGAAAGAGGGCTTCGGCAATCCCACGCCCTTTTTCAGCATCTGGAAAACCTTCCGGGTTTGCTGGAGGAGCTCTACGGGCAGACTGATAAAGACCGGATCGGAGCCATTGCAGTCTCCAATCGACCTAGACCTATAGAGGGCTCTTATATGCCGGTTTTTAAAGCAGGTGTCAATTACGGGAAAGTTATGGCAGCCAGTCTCGGGGTGCCATTCTTTGAATTTTCGCATCAGGAAGGGCATCTGGAAGCCGTACGGAAGGGCAGCAGCCTTTCATGTGAGGAGGAATATCTGGCATATCATTTGTCAGGAGGAACCAGTGAGCTGCTGCATGTGAATGAAGGCGCCATCCGCATTTTGGGCGGGAGCAAGGACCTTTCCTTTGGACAAGTCATTGATCGAATCGGAGTAGCCCTTGGAATGGAATTTCCCGCAGGAAAAGAGCTGGACCGGATTGCGGTAATGAAAAGGGACATGCTGTGTGATCCGGTTCTGCAGAGAAATCATAGGGGCAAACAGGTTCCGCTGTTGAAGAAAATTCCGATTTGCGGCTTGGAAATCAATCTATCCGGGCTTGAAACCCAATGCAGACGCGAACTGGATAAGGGTACGGATCCGAATGAACTGATCTATGAACTCTTCCTGACGATAAGCGCATGTCTTTGCCGGATTACGGAAAAAGCCGTTTCAGAGACGGGCTGCAACTGTGTTCTCTTCACAGGGGGGGTAACGGCAAGCCGGTTGATCAGAGAAGAAATCAAACGGAATTTAAAGGACAAAACGCTGAAGCTTGTATTCGGAGATCCGGTTTTGTCGACGGATAACGCAGTAGGTATCTCATTCCTTGGAGGAAAAAAATTATGGCAGTCAAACCGATAAAGGTTTCGCAACTCAATGGATATATCAAAAGAGTTCTTCAATCGGATCCTCTTTTAGGTAATGTGTCTGTGATCGGGGAAATTTCCAATCTGAAATATCACAGTACGGGCCACGTTTATTTTACAATGAAGGATGAGACGAGCAAAATCAATTGCTTCCTTGCCGCCGAGAATCTGAGGAATATACGCTATGAACTGACTGACGGCATTGAAATCATTGCAAACGGTTATATCTTCTTATATGAACGCGGGGGCACCTATTCCCTGAATGTCCGGGAAATCACCATTGAAGGTGTCGGAAACCTGACGGCGGCATTTGAACGACTGAAGGAAAAACTGTCAAAGGAAGGTATTTTTGACGAAAAGCATAAAAAAACGATTCCATATTTTCCACGGAAAATTGCAGTGATTACCTCGGAAACGGGCGCCGCAGTAAGAGATATCATAAAAATAATCAAGAGCAGGAATAATATAGTAGATGTATTGGTTTATCCTTGCCTGGTGCAGGGACCCGGTGCAGCTGAGGAGATCTCAAAGGCCGTTGATGAAGTCAACCGGCTGTTTCCGGAGATTGATACCATCATTGTGGGCAGGCGAGGCGGCTCCATGGAAGAGTCATGGGCATTCAATTAAGAAATCGTAGCAAGAAGTATCTTCGCATCAAAGATTCCGGTGATTTCAGCCGTCGGCCATGAAACCGACTTTACCATATCCGATTTCGTTGCGGACAGAAGGGCGGAAACGCCGACTGCAGCCGCCCAGATGGCAGTGCCTGATATTACGGCCCTGAAGGAATCAATCAGA
>JAQUYZ010000401.1 GCA_028691625.1 Eubacteriales bacterium | reverse complement strand
AAAGCAAAGTATCATGAGATCAGAGAGATCGCTTCATTAAAGGACATGCTGAATTCCAGCGTCAAGCTTTATTCGGATCGGACAGCTTTCTTAATCAAGAAAGAGAAGGGCGGCGATTACTTTCATATCACCTATGCTCAGGTGAAAAACGATGTGGATGCATTGGGGACAAAATTGATCTCGATGGGACTGAAGGATTCTAAAATTGCTGTGATCGGAGAAAACTGTTATGAATGGATTGCTTCCTATTTCGCCGTCGTGAACGGAGCCGGTATCGTAGTTCCCCTGGATAAAGAGCTCAGCAGGGAAGAAATCTATAATCTACTGAAGCAGGCTGGCTGCAGAGCGGTTTTTTTTACTCAGAGTTTTGAAGAATATTTTAAAG
Organism: Eubacteriales bacterium; assembly: GCA_028691625.1. GTDB lineage: Bacteria > Bacillota > Clostridia > Peptostreptococcales > Anaerovoracaceae > Anoxybacterium. The sequence goes on along the minus strand of JAQUYZ010000401.1, from coordinate 2,339 downwards.
ATTTTGAGATTGAGTTTAAAATCGAAATGAAGGTTTATGGAGACAGGACTGATCTTTCAGAACCTTTAAAGGTTTCAGCAGAAGCCGGACAGGCAGCAGGGGGTATCCTCCATTGGGAGGATCTGGTCGCAGCAGGCGAAGCGCTCGTGGCGGAAGGAAATCGGGACTTTATTAATGCAGAAATTGATCCAAATATCATGAAGATTATTTTGTTTACCTCGGGCACAACGGATGCTGCGAAGGGAGTAATGCTGAGTCATTACAATATTGCTTCCTGTATCATGGATACCTGCAAAATCGCACAAATCACCCCTGAGGACAGAACGTTGTCGATCCTTCCGATCCATCATACTTTTGAATCGACCATGGGAATGGCACTTGTTCTATATAGAGGTGCGTCTATCGCATTTTTCGAAGGGTTGAAATATATTAATAAAAACCTTGCTGAGGCAGAGGCAACCGTTTTAATCGGCGTACCTCTTATTTTCGAATCAATTTATGAAAAGATATGGAAGCAGGCCGAAAAGTCGGGTAAAGCCGGCACCTTGAAAAAGGCGATCAAACTGAACCGTTTTCTGAAGTCCACGGGCATCGATGCCAGCAGAAAACTTTTTCATGCTGTTCATGAGAAGTTTGGCGGAAAATTAAGATTAATGATTACCGGAGCAGCCGCAATTGATCCCAATGTTTTAAGAGGCTTTGAAGATTTAGGTTTCACAATGATGCAGGGTTATGGACTGACAGAATGCGCTCCGCTAGTATCAGGGCCGCCGGATTTCTGCAATCGATATAAAAAGGCCGGATCGTCAGGACCTGCCGTAGCAAGCGGTGAAATCCGAATCATCGATAAGGACGAAGACGGCATCGGAGAAATCATATTCAAAGGGCCGAATGTGATGCTCGGCTATTACAACATGCCGGAAAAAACTGCAGAGGTTCTCAAGGATGGCTGGTTCTATACGGGCGATCTCGGCTTTCTCGATGATGAAAACTGGCTCTATATCACCGGCAGAAGGAAGAATGTGATCGTAACAAAAACGGGTAAGAACATCTATCCGGAGGAAGTTGAATACTACATCAACCGGAACAAATATATTCAGGAGAGTCTTGTTCATGAATTCTTTGATGAAGATCATGATGACACCCAGGTAGGCGCACAGATTCGCCCAAATTATGACGTAATCTATGAAGAATTCGGAGAGAGCTTCGGGGAAGAAGAAGTTCAGTCACTGATTAAAAAAGTGATTGCCGAGATCAATGAAAAGCTTCCAATCTATAAAAGAGTCAGGAATATTGCAGTCCGAAGGGATGAATTTATCAAGACCACAACAAAAAAAATACAACGTCATAAGAACATTTAAATAAAAAAATCTCCACGGTTGTGGAGGTTTTTTATTGCAGTAGTTCATAAATGATAATCGCCTGCGGACTCGGGTTGATACAGAATTCTTTTGATCTGAAGCTCTACTTTTCCGGATGGTACTTCGCATTTGATTGTGTCTCCTTCGCTGTAACCAAGCATAGCGGTTCCGATCGGTGATAAGATAGAGATTCTATTCTCGATCAGGTCGGCATCATGGGGATAGACCAAAGAAACCTCTTCCTCAAATCCGTTAAGATCGATGAGAACCTTTGAGTTCATCGTAATTACATTCCTCGGAAGTTCCTTGCTGTCTACAATTTCCGCCTGATCCAATTCCTGTTCAAGCTCTCTGAATGAGGAATCTCCCTTCAGCCCTTCAATCAATGCCTCAGTAAGCAGTTCCCTTAATCTGATCATATCCATATCAGTGATGAAAATTTGTCTTGACAATTTCGCACCTCCATAAACAGCAGATACATTTCTAAGTCAGATTTTCGTTTTTTATTCATCGGAATAATCTTTCCGGTGAAATAAAAAATGAAAGGTCCTTTCATTTTAATGCACCTGACTACACAAAATAAAAGCCCTTCATAATTGTATGTACGCTATGACGGTTCTTTTCCTATAATTTATTATAGCATACGAAACAAATTAAAATCAAGCGGAGGAAAATCTATTGTGTCGCAGCTTCCAGAAATACAACAGTCTTTCTTGTAGCGTCGAGCTTCGTTTTCGCGCCCATTGGAATCGTGATCTGTGGATAGCTATGGCCTGCTCTGAAATGATTGATGGCAGGCTTACCGAACGGCAGTACAACCTCCTCAAATATCTGGTGCAGTGTTAGATTTTTCTCCTGCGGCAGATCAGGATCGCCGCAGTCGGCCCAGGTGCCAAGGATGATTCCATTGCAGTCCGTGAACTTGCCCGCCAGAGCGAGTGCGGTCAGACTTCTGTCAATTTTATAATTCTTTTCTTC
>JAQUYZ010000400.1 GCA_028691625.1 Eubacteriales bacterium | reverse complement strand
TTTTAAACACCTCTTTTTTAATCATTTCTTTGCTTCCAACTCAACATCCGGCTTTCCTTTACTATTTTACAGAATAACAACAAAATGAATATCAGCCGTTTATGATAGTAAGTCAGGGCAAATTGATAATGTAAAAGCACAAATTGTATCGTACAATTAGAATATGTTAAAATGGACAAAGAAGCAATTCTTATATTTAAATTGATCTGCAATTACTACGATAAATTCTGGAATAATTCATGGAGGGTTAATTTTATGACAAGCAACTTACGACTGGAATCATGCAGTGTACAAGGATATCTGGAACGCCTTGGATACCACGGGCCTTTAGACGGCAGTGCGAAAACATTGTTTGCATTGCAGGAGGCACATGTGCTCACGGTGCCTTATGAAAATCTGGATATTATGAGCGGAAAATATTTATCCATTGATATTCCTGATGTTTATGAGAAGGTTGTTGTTAAGAGACGAGGCGGATATTGCTTCGAACTAAATGGATTGTTTGCCTGGCTGCTTCGGGAGCTGAACTATGATGTGACAGAATACTATGGACGATTTTTGTTTGGTGAGCCGGTAGATATTCCGATGCGCAGGCACAGGATCTCTCGTGTTCAGGCAGAAGGAGAAATCTATATCTGTGATGTGGGGGTCGGCATTCCCGCTCCAAGGCGGCCGCTTCTCCTTCAGGAAGGCCTCGAGCAGAAACAGGGTGATGAGATTTACCGCCTGGTGCGTGACCCGATCCTTGGGTGGGTGGTTCAGTTTCTTCATAATGGGTACTGGGATAATATTTACTCATTTACAGAAGATGTACAATACCCGATTGACTTTGAAATGCCTCACCATTGGTGCATCACACATCCTGATTCCATTTTTAAGAACTTTAACATGGCGTATATCAGGACACCTGACGGACGCAAAACCATAGCAGACGTAGATGACGAAGAGGGCAAAAAGGTACAGGAGTTCCGAACGTTTACACCAAAAGGTGTAGAGACCTTTATTCCTAAAACGGAGGAAGAATACAGGGAAGCGTTGCAAAGCTATTTTGGAATTGTTTTGGAGACAGAAACAAAAAAAATCTAGCACATATGTATCATATGTGACCTTTAGAAAATATATTGATTATCATCGCTGAAGGAGAATGTGATTATGATAATCAAAAACAGTTTTAATCCACAGTGTATTACATACAGCCAAATGAACCTGATCTTTAACTCCAGAGTATACTACTGGAGACTGACAGCCTGGACCAGGGCCTATCTTCTCAGCAGGTATTTTGGGATCGGTACCGCCGAAGATCTATTCAGTCGATTATACTTTGAAACTTTGGACCTCGGAAATATGCTTAAGATCATTCACGGAAGGGAAGATGCAGAGCAATACAGCCAGATACTAAGTCGGTTTGCAATTACACTGCGTGACATTATCACTGCCCAATTGGATGGAAATATTGAAGCGGTTAACCGGAATGTCAACCGCTTATACGAGATTGCTGCAGAAAGAAAAGCATTTATACAGGCGATAAACCCCTATGCCAGCCCCGAATACGAGGATATATTTGAACGATATATTCAATATATCCTGGAAGAAGCCAATGCTTTGGCGGCGGGCGATTACAGCAGAGAGATCGCAGTGTATGACTTGCTTACGGTTCATGTCGACAGGATGGGCGATGTTTTCGCGGAAGCGATTTACAACTATATTACATCCGGATCGGAGGATTCGGAGCGTCTTCTGCCAAAGGATGACCGGCAATGTATCACCTATGACCAAATGAATGCACTATTCGACATCAGAATGTTCTGGTTTGAATTCGAAATGGAGATCAGGAATTATATGCTCAGCAGATACAGAGGTCTTGGAAATACTGAGGAAGTCTACGCTCGCTTACGGCAGATACCCGTTGCATACGTAAGCGCACTGAGACAAATTTTCGGTGATACAGTTCCGGAAGATTATATTGAGCTGTTTTTCACATATATAGATTTACTGGACGCCTTTATCACAGCCCAAATTGAGAATAATACCGAAGAAATCGACCGGATCACCCGGCTTTTATATGAGAATGCGGATGCAAGGGCTGCAGCGATTACTGCGATCAATCCGGCCTTCTGGGATGAAAACGAATGGAAGGTCAGATTATATAATAACTTCCGAAGTACGATTGAAGAATCCACTTCGTTTTTAATGGGCGATTATGCGAGAAGCATCGACATCTTCAGCAGACTTCTGGACCAGGCAGAGAACACCAGCAACTATTTTGCACAGGGGATATTCAACTATATCGGAGTTTATCAATAATCTTCGGCAGATTCCCGGACCTGCAGTCTATTGCTGCTTCGGGTTTACGTAAACAGTTTTATTGTCGACAAATATCACCATCCCGGGTTTCGCACCGGATGGTTTTTTAACATGCCTGACCTGTGTATAATCCACAGGAACGTTTTCTGATTCCCGCCCCTTGCTATGATAGGCTGCCAGGGCGGCAGCTTCAAATATTGCAGTTTCTGTGACATTTTTTCCATCGGTGAATAAAATGACGTGGGAACCGGGGATGTCTTTAGTATGGAACCAGAGATCCTTTCCGGACGCAGTTTTAAAGGTAAGTATGTCGTTTTCTTTGTTGTTTCTTCCCACAAGGACGCGGAAGCCGTCGCTGGTGGAGTATTGGTAAGGAGCCGGTTTGCTCTTGCCCGGCTTTAAGTTGTTTTTTCTTTTTTTCAGATAAC
>JAQUYZ010000399.1 GCA_028691625.1 Eubacteriales bacterium | reverse complement strand
AGCCCGCTGGTCGGGTAGGTGAGTGCGCTTTCCGTAGTCTCCCGTTTGGCTGTGGGGGGAATCCGCTTGCTTTCCTCCACCAGCCGGTATATCACAGCGGCCGCCTCCGCCCTCGACAAGGTGTTCTGCGGCTGGAACGTATTGTTTGTATAGCCGGTCAGGATTCCGGCCGCATAGGCTTTTGTGATGGCATATTCATGTTCGGTCTCATAGGTCACATCCTTGATCCTGCTTTGGATCTCCGTATAATTTTTGATTTCCATGTCGCCCAGAATGGCACTGATGATCAACGCCATATCGCCCCTGGTGATCCGGCTGCCGAGCTGTGGTCTGCCGATATCATGGGCCGTAAAGTAGTTCTGCGCGAGTGCTTTGTCATAGTAGTTCGATGCCCAATGGCCGGCTGCAGCATTTCCGGCATGCTCTCCGGTTCCTGCAATCAGTGCCATCTTGATAAATTCTCCGCAGGTTACTCTCTGATCCGGCAGAAAGCTGCCGTCCGGATACCCTTTTATAATCGCTTTTTCGGACATGGCATTCACTGCCTCATATGCCCAGTGTCTTGAAGTCACATCTGTATATTCCGTTCCGTAGACCGGGGCTGCCCCCGCCATGATGATCACGCATGTTAAGATCCATGTCATTGTTATTCTCATACTTCTCTACTCCCTCATTTCTGTTTTTTCGAACTCGTATCATTTTCTTTCAAAGCACAATGAGATTACAGGTTTCTTTTCTTTCGCCCCTTTTGTTACGCCGGCACCTTTCAAACAGGCGGCGGCCTTTATTCACTTTTCAAAGTGCGCGCTCCTGCACACTGTTATTATTTTCCATATTATACAAACCATTGAATCTTGTCAAGAAAAAGTTTTTCAAGGAAACCCTCCTGACGCGGTTGTGTAATATGATTATTTCTGGTATAATTCTCAATGTTGTTTTTTACAATAACAATTGTTGCAGCATAGTTAAATATCAAGATTTAAGGAAAAAGAGGTGGTAAAATGAAAACAGGCTTTGATGCAAACAAGTATATCGAAGAACAGTCCAAATACATCCTGGAGCGTGTCAATGACAAAAACAGTGAACGGCTTTATCTCGAATTCGGCGGCAAGCTGGTTCACGACAAGCATGCCATGAGAGTTCTTCCCGGTTTTGACGAAAACGCGAAAATCAAGTTGTTACAGAAATTGAAAGAGCAGGCGGAAATCATCATCTGCATCTTCGCCGGAGATATCACCACCAACAAAACCCGTCAGGATTTTGGAATCACTTACGACCTCGAGGTTCTGCGTTTGATCGACACCTTCAGAAATTATGATCTGACGATCAACAGCGTTGTGATTACAAGATACGAAGACCAGCCGTCGGTCAATATGTTTATCAATAAGCTGAACCGGCGCGGTATTAAAACATATAGGCACCATTTCACAAAAGGATATCCGACCGATGTGGATACCATCGTAAGCGACGATGGCTACGGAGCAAACCCGTACATTGAAGTAACCAAGCCTCTCGTCGTTGTAACGGGACCGGGCGGCGGCAGCGGAAAGCTCGCAACCTGTCTGAGTCAGCTTTATCACGATTACCGCAGAGGAATGAAGGTCCGTTATGCCAAGTTTGAAACTTTCCCGATCTGGAATCTCCCGTTGAAGCACCCGGTCAATGTGGCTTATGAAGCGGCTACTGCCGATTTGAAGGATGTAAATATGATTGACTCCTTCCACCTGGACGCCTATGGCCAGATGGCGGTAAACTACAACAGAGATTTGTAGGTCTTTCCGGTAATCAAAAGGATCATCGAAAAGATCACCGGGGAAGAGGCGGACTACAAATCACCTACGGATATGGGCGTTAACCGCGCAGGCTTTTCCATTTTTGATGACGAAGCTGTCAGAAAAGCTGCTGAGCAGGAGGTCATCCGCAGATATCTCATCGCCCGGTGCGATTACAAAAAAGGGAAGATCAGTGAGGATTCCCTGCTGCGTTCCAAGCTGCTGATGGACGATCTCAAGCTGAAAATCGAAGACCGTGCCGTGGTAAAGCCGACATGGGAGTATGCGGAATATAAGAGAAGTCTTGATAAGAAATATGAGAATGTGGTCGTTATGGCAATTGAAATGCCTGACGGATCCTTTATTACAGGCCGAAGCTCAAGAAGAATGGTAGCTGCGGCTGCGGCAGTTCTGAATGCAATCAAACAGCTCTGCGGCTTGGCCGACGATATCTTCCTGTTATCACCGGTGGTTTTGGAAACCCTGCAGCATCTGAAAATGAACATTCTGAACAATGAGAAATCCAGCCTGAATGTGGAGGAAATTTTAAGCGCCCTGACGATCTCAGCCACAACAAATCCTTCCGCTCAGGTTGCTGTGGAAAAGCTCCTGCTGCTGAAGGGCTGCAGAGCACATTGTACTGCGATCTTAAGTGACCGCGACGAGCAGACGATGCGTGATCTGGGACTTGACGTAACCTGTGACCCGGAATATCTTACAACCAATCTGTATTTCAACTAAAGATTCCCTGTTCTGTTGAAGGATATGAAATTCAACCGACAAATACTAAAATATTGATACAAAATAGACGGAATGCTCCACAATCAACGGCATCTGTCTATTTTTTTTTCGTCAGTCGGAATTGGCGCATTCATTCCGGTCATGAAAGCAAAGATCAACATCGCACAATTGCGATAGACTTTATTGGAAAAGCATTTCTGTTTTCCCATAATGTGAGGATTGAACC
>JAQUYZ010000398.1 GCA_028691625.1 Eubacteriales bacterium | reverse complement strand
GGTCCCGGTCAAACAGGATGGCGCGTGAACTGGTTGTACCCTGATCCAGCGCCAATATATACTTTCCCATCTTAATATCTCCTCTCTCTGAATTGGTCCGGTTCGGACTTTATTTTCTTGCAACACCTGTCTCACGGGCAGCCTTTGCTACTGCATCCGCGACTGTATTTCCGACGCGTTCGTCGAAAGCGTCGGGGATAATATATTCGGAATTCAGTTCCTGATCCGAAACGATCGAAGCCAGGGCGTATGCCGCAGCAATTTTCATTTCGTCGTTGATATCTCTTGCACGCACATCCAGAGCGCCGCGAAAAACACCGGGGAAAGCCAGCACATTGTTGATTTGATTCGGGTAATCGGAACGGCCTGTGCCGACGACAGAGGCTCCCGCTTTCTTCGCGGCATCGGGCATGATTTCCGGAACCGGGTTTGACATAGCGAAAATAATCGGATTCCGATTCATGGAACGAATCATCGCTTCTGTAACAAGATCAGGTCCGGAAACGCCAATAAAAATATCAGCATCCTTCAGAATCTGATCCAGCGGGCCTGCCTTCCTGTCGGGGTTGGATATCCCCGCCATTTCCTCCTTTACCGGATTCAGAGTATCGCGCCCTTTATAAATAGCCCCCTGCCGGTCACACAGGATCACATTTTTCATTCCCATCTTTATCAAAAGGCGTGTTACCGAAATGCCGGCTGCGCCCGCACCGCTGACGACGACCTTTTGATCGCCCAGATTGCGTCCGGTCAACTTCATTGCATTGATCATAGCCGCAGACACAACAATGGCAGTGCCATGCTGGTCGTCATGAAAAATCGGGATGTCACAGCGCTGCTTCAAACGGTGCTCAATTTCAAAACAGCGCGGAGCTGCGATGTCTTCCAGATTGATCCCCCCAAAAGAACCGGAAATCTGGTATACCGTTTCGACAATCGTGTCCACATCTTTTGACCTGATGCAAAGGGGAAATGCATCCACCGCTCCAAATTCTTTGAACAGTACACATTTTCCTTCCATGACCGGCATTCCTGCTTCCGGGCCGATATCTCCAAGTCCCAGAACTGCGGTGCCGTCTGTGATTACGGCAACCAGATTCCATCGCCGTGTCAGATCATATGACAGATCTATATCCTCACGAATGGCAAGACATGGCTCTGCAACGCCTGGAGTATAGGCAATGGAAAGCTTCTCCCTTGTATTTGCCTTGGCTCTTGCCGCAATCTCGATCTTCCCTGCCCATTCATAATGCTTTTTCATTGCCTCTTCTTTCAAACTCATGATTGGATCCTCCATTGTTTTCTCTATTATTCAAAAGGGAAACGGTATTGATAAAGTTTTAATTCATCCCGGATCGACAGCATTTCCGTCTGCACGCCCTCGTTAATGGGAACGCCATGATCTTTTCGCTCAAGCCAGATCTGATATTCCTTTTCTCCGGCGGTATAAATCCGCTCACTGCCCGGCGCTTTTTTTGAGGAACGCAGGCTGCGAAGGATGTCGCCGGATGTTTTTTTAAACGCTTCAAGTCCCATGAACGCCTCTGTGTCAATCGCCATAAAGAAATGGCCAAGGTGATACGGAACCTTATTACCGTCCTGAATGCCTGTCAGCATTTTGAGATAGCTTCCCGTTTGAAGAGCAGCTGACAAAATTTCCACAACGGTGGCGTAGCCATATCCCTTATATCCGCCAAGTTCTTCTCCGATCCCCCCCAGAGGCGCAAGTGCAGCCGAACCGTCGTTCAGCTTGATTAATATGGCATCGGAATCTGTCAGGCTGGTGCCATCGGGTCCGATCACCATGCCTGCCGGGGTATCTTTGCCCAGCCGTGCATAATATTCGATTTTTCCGCGTTGGGTAATCGAGGTTGCACAATCCAAGAGAAAGGGGAATTCCTCATCGGTTGGCAGTCCGAAGGTGAGGGGATTCGTACCCAGCATGTTTTCAACGCCTAAGGTCGGTGCGATGGAGGGACGTGCATTGGTCCCCGTGATCCCGATACATCCTGCTTTTGCCGCCATGATCGCGTAATAGCCCGCAATTCCGTAGTGGGTGGAATTGCGTACCGCTACCATACCCATACCGTAGGTCTTCGCTTTCTCGATCGCCATCTGCATGCTCCGGTATCCGATGACCTGCCCCATGCCGTCATGGCCGTCTACTACGGCAGTCGTGGCTGTCTGCTTCATTACGTCAAATACCGTAACAGGGTTTTGAATCCCCGCTTTGATTCGATCCAGATAGATCGGCTTAAACCGGTTGACTCCATGGGACTCAATCCCAAGCCTGTCAGATTCCAGCAGCACGTCAGTGCAAATCCGTGCATCTTCTTCCGGTACGCCATACCCCTTAAAAACATCGTTTACGAAGCACTCCATTGTGTTCCAATCGACAAAAATACTGCTCATTGTTTCATAACTCCTTTCCGAACCAAACAAAAAAGAGTAAAACATATACAACTCGTAACGGTTATATTTGTTTCACTCTCAAACTCAGAAACATTCTTATTTAATTGATACGTTCATTGTAATCTATTCTTCCGCGGTAGTCAATCAGATTTGGTAAAGTTCAGAGAGAATTATTAAAATATTACATTTTTACATAAACCAGGTGCTGTGGATTGTGGAAGAAATCGCAATCGCACCGGCGTTAAGCGCATTCACGATATCCTCCTTATCTGTGATCAGTCCGCCGGCAATGATAGGCTTTTCAATGCTGTTGACAAGATTTTGAATGATT
>JAQUYZ010000013.1 GCA_028691625.1 Eubacteriales bacterium | reverse complement strand
CAGTTATCTTCCAGAATCCCGTCGTAAATCACTGCCTGATACCCCTGGGAAACCAGATAGTCCCGAAGTGGCTGTAAGGGTTCAACGACATTCCAATAAAATCCCGACAGGGCGAGACGGCTCATCTTTGCGTGGAGATCCAAATCTGCATCTGGCAGATAAAAGCCTCCAATGTATATCGTTGATATCACCATACTTTTCGCCTCGCGCATGAAATCTTTCGGTTGTCTTCCTGCAAATAACTCCTTGGGTTCCAGCGCTTCGGCATCAATGAACCGGATTTCGTTTATCATATGTTCTTCTGCTATTTGTTTCAATTTTATCTTGAGTTTTTCCATAGGATTCTCCTTCAAGGCCTTTTATTTTGGCATGGAACTCCGGCCTGGCATAGGCCGCAGCCAAGAATATAATCCCCTCGTTCGATACCCTTCGGCCAGTATTTTTCTGCAAATACTTCCTCATATGCATCACAGGCATCCTTGTCGTGGCCTTCTGCTGTGATTGCGCCAGCCGGACAGCGTTTCATACAGACTCCGCAGCTACCATCCTGAAAGTAAAGACACCATTCCTGGTGAGTAGAATACGTTCTTTCCGAAGGGGTAAGCGGCGCTTCAACAATTAAGGATGTAATGCGTACAGCCTTTCCCTTCTCCGTGATCAGCCCTTCCGAGAGTCCAAAAGTTCCCAATCCGGCAAGATAAGCAGTATGCCGATGAGACCATTTGGAAGCGATCCCCAGCTTTTCCGATCTGGCGGTACTGAACTCCGGAAGCAGGTCGATGGAAACACTGCGGACACCCATTTTCTCCAGCCGTTCTACCAGCTTTCCGCTAAATTCCTTCATCAGAGGTTCCCACTCTCCTCTGGATACAATCCATTCCTTGGCTGGGCACTTCTTTTCCTTTGATTGAGCCTGCTTTGTCTCCATCGTTTGCGGAAATACCATCGACACGACGCTCAGCTTTTCCTTTGAAACTGATCCCGGATACTTCAGCTGAAACACCTCTGCAGGGTTCCAGTGAAACGTCCCGATATGCTCCTTCAGAAAATCGTAATATGGATCGTTCCCTGCTGCAATTCCGATGAGCGGTCTGTCCCACATCGGTGCCGACGGTTTCCCCAGGGTTGAGAAGTTGTTTTTATTCAATGAATCGTATACCTCATTGATGAGTTGAATCATATCAATGTTTATCATGTTGTTCGCGTACCTCCTGCATATGCTTTCTGTCTTACCCATTAGTTTAACATAAAATGCTCTATGGAAATACCATTCCATAGAGATAATACAGTATTTTTTCTTGATAAATATAATAGGAACCCGCTGATTCAGCCAAAGCTGCAGATCGGGTTCCAACCTATAGATCCCTGCCAGTAAAATCAAGGCGGCTTTACCAGAAATGATTTTGCATAAGATATAATTTATCTTTCCTATCCGGATCTGAAATGAAGTATAAGTTGTTGATACAAATGGTTCTTCTTTTTGCATCATCCGTCCGGCTGTTATTCTTAAGACTATCGATAATACAGTGATCTTCCAGTGCCTCATCCTTTTTGATGTCGATCTCCGAATGCTCCACATGGATTTCAATCAGATATTTATCATCCGGATTGAGATCCTGAATCATAAATCTCCCCTCTTCATCAGTTTCTGCATATGTAGCGACCTCTGTATCAGATTCATCATCCGGGTCTTTTACTTTCGTAAGAACAACGATAGCCGCCTTTACCTTTGTACCCTTTTCATCTGTCACAATGCCTTGCATCTTCTCCCTCCTTCTCTATGTCAACACAATTATATTCATTGATATAAAATATGTTTCAAGCGTCGGGATTGTGACAGTACAAGACCACATCAAAAGAAATTTAAGCGCCGTAATAGATGTCGGAGAATTCTATGGCAGACGCCGTGACCAGTTCATCATCTCTCTGATCAATTCGGATTGATTCCAGAGGGGCTTTGTTTGTCTTCAAGAATGGTAAAACCAAGGTAAAGGTGCTGCCAACTCCTTCTTTGCTTTCGACTTTGATATCTCCATCAAGAAGGCCTACAAGCATTTTAACCAGATATAAGCCGATCCCCGTGCCTTCAGAATGTCCGGTCACGATATGGTCAACGCGTCCAAATCTTTCAAAGATCAATTCCTTCTGGTCGTTGGGAATCCCGATCCCGTAATCCTTAACCTGTATGCACAGCTTTGGATTTCCCTTTATAATGATGCGGAAGATCGTGACTTCAATCGATTTACCCTCAGGAGTAAACTTAACGGCATTGGATAGAAGATTCAACAGGATTCTTTCATAGATATCCACGTCTGCCTGGATAATTGCCTGTGGCATCATGGTAGAAAACGAGATTTTAATATTCTTCCTTTCTGCGAAAACAGAAATTGATTCAACTATATTCTTCGTCAGGAGAACAATGTCCACACTGGCTCTGTTCATCTTAAAAAGTCCGTTATTGACACGGGTATTATCCAGAATATTATTGACCAGCTTGATTTGACGATAGGTATTTTGTTTGATTTTATTCAAATATTTTCTGACCTTGTCGGTTAGTTCATTTTTGCAAATCAGTTCAACGGTCTGAATTGAAGATGTAATGATAGACAGTGGTGTCTTCAGTTCGTGTGAAATCAGCATCAGCATTTCATCCTTCATTTCAAGCGTTTTCTTTAGCGCTTCATAGCTCTCTTCCATACGCTTTCTGTGTTTTATATTTCCTGTAACATCATCCAGAATGGTTACAATATATTTTGCCTTGCCATCTCCGGAAATCGGGATGATGGTTTCATTCCAGTATCTTATGTCTCCTCCGCCATTTACCGTCTCCTGCTCTTCCAGGCAAGCCGTTTCTCCGGTTTCCGATACATTCACCCATAGACTTTCCATATCGCTTCCCCAATAATCCGGTACCATTTCGTCAAGGCATAGGCTGAACATGTTACCGGACCGTTGGCACGCTTCCTGCATATATTCCAGATACATTTGATTCGCTTTCAGCAGCCGGAAATCAGGACAACTGTACAGACCAACTCCTTCAAAATTATCTTCCATCAGTTTATCAACCAATGACATTCCGGATTCCAAAATGGAATTGGCGCATTTCTGAAAGAGATAAAGCTTACAGTGATCACTCTCCATCCGGCAAACGGTAATTTGAACCTCAATTACTTCGTAAGTCTTCTTAAACAAAAAGTATTGGGCGTCTGTTCTATTTCCAGGATCAAAATCAAATCCGAACAATTTCCGCATTACTTCCGATATTTGTCTATTGCAGAAATCTGTCTTTGAATATCCTGTCAGCGCAGTAAAAGCACAGCCAACATCTTCGACCAAGCCATCGTTCACCAGTAAATAAGTAACGTAAGCCAACTCGGCAGGTTCAAAATTATATTCCATTGAAACCAATCCCTCCAAGAGAATTATCGAATCTTATTTATAGATAAAAAGGGCAATACTTTTAAAGTATTACCCCCGTTGATTATTAGCAGAAGAGTATTGTAAATTATCAAAACCAATCCTTGCAGTGTTTTGATCCTCTTTGAAATATCTATTTGATTATAGTTTGCGGTTCAGGACCTTTTCAATAAATACTTCGACGATTTCGGGATCAAATTGCTTTCCCTTATTGTTGACCAGTTCACAAATGGCCATTTCCTGATCCAAGGTCTCTTTATACGCTCTGTGATTCGTCATTGCATCATAAGAATCTACGACCGATATGATTCTCGAAAAGAGCGGTATTTCTCTTTCTCTCAACCCCTTGGGGTAACCTTCGCCATCGTAACGTTCATGATGGTAGAGAACATATTTTGCAATATCCGACATCTCCAGAGAAGTGCACAGTATCCAGTACCCGATTTCCGGGTGCCTCATGATCTCTTTCCATTCCTGTTCCGAGAGTTTTCCCGGTTTGTCAAGAATGTAATCCTGTATTGCGATCTTTCCGATATCATGGAATAAACCGCTGATTTCCAGCTTGTAAAGTTCGATATCCGACAATCCCATTGCCTGTCCCAAATATTTACAGAGCTGGCTGACCCTGTTGGAGTGAGTGCCTGCTTTTGCATTTTTCTCAACATGTTTATATAAAGTTGTATCAATAATACTAGCTAACATACTATGCTTTTCGATAGCTTTATGTTCATACATATCCGCTACGCCTTTTCTTTTATATGATTTCTGTTCCTGGCAGTCCCAAGTACAAGCATTCCTGCCGCCACTCCGAGGGCCATGACGATACTAAGTGAAGTTTGCTCCATCCCTGCCATCCATAACACGATCGCACCGCCGGTCAATACGGCGGAATAAACGCGTGCCCGTTTTTTATAGACCGAGACCTCCTTCTCATTCAGAGGTTTGTTCGGATCCGCAACCGGCGCAAGAATACCAATTGTTACCAAAGCGCTCAACAAAGCGATTGCACAAATATAACCATTCCAAGGCATCATTTTTATTCCCAGCAGCACTGCGAGCATCATAGGGATCGATAATAAATAACATACGAGCGATGTACGTGCGTGGTACCCCCCTGCATATGTCCTGACCGGATTATAGGCAATTAAAAATACGATACATTGCCAAACCATTCCGAGGAGTAATCCGATCAGGACAGCCGTCGCTATGTTAATAACCATCAATATCCCCATTCTAATCCCATACTCATATATTGCTTTGTCTTCTGATGTCACAGCGCCCGCATCAACCAGCGAACCGGTGATTTTGTCCGAAATATTGCTTATCATTACAGTTTTCTTAGTTTTTCCGTTCCTTCCGGCAGATTCGGCTGATGTAAAATTAATAAGCAAGCTCTGTTAACACTCACCGTAGTCACCATTAAAGCAAGTGCAGCAATAACACCGGCATACTTTGCGATCAGATTCTTCATAGTTTTTCTCCTTTTAAAATTACAAATAGAAATAACTTAACTTCTTCAGTGTAGCAGAAAAAAAATGCTGTGCCGGATTTTGTCGAAAATAATATAGTATCCTGTAGTAAACTAAAGATAGCTAATGTAAAATCTGTTCTGTCAGTCCACGTACATAAACAATGTGACGGAAAAAATACTGTCACAATATTCGATATTCATAATTCCGTCATATTTTTGTATCACCTTTTTGACGCTTTGTAGTCCAATTCCATGGTTTTCCTTATTCTCGTGAGTGGTTAGTATCATTCCATTCTCTTCAATAATTTTACCCTCATAAGGATTGGCTACCTGTATCATCAGCCGGCCTTTATCATATTCAATTTTCAAATTGATAAACGGATTTTCCTTTACCTTGTACACTGCGATCATTGCGTTGTCCAGCAGATTCCCCAGGATGACCGTCATATCGAAGGAAGGGATGTTGAGATTCTCCGGAATCTTCAGATCCAAATTGGCTTTGATCCCTCTTTGCACCGCTTCCTGAAGTTTGAAATTAATGATACTGTCGATAACGGTGTTTCCGGTTGATGAATGATCTTTACTTGCTCCGATGTCCTCCATAATCTTCGCAATATAATTCAAAGTTTCTTTCGTATCACCACATTCGATTAAAGATCTAATTGAAAACATATGGTTTTTCAAGTCATGCCGGATTGCATTTGTAGTGTGTAATGATGTTTTTATCGTTTCCAGCTGTTTGTCATAATATTTATTTTGCTCTAAAATCAACATGCTTTGCATTTTATCCGATAAAGCTGCGGTTATAAAATCATATAGATAGAATGTTGCGAAATTGATCAGCAGTATCAGAATTACGCTCACCATAATCTGTATTATTGAAATGCCCTTTGCTTGAAAAATAAGGAGGATAACATAAAGTGATGCCACTGGAATCAGCGCAATAGCAAACCAGTTTGAATTTGGTACTGATTCCCCTCGTTTAATATTTTTAAAGTTGTTCATTACCAGAACTATTGCAAATGAAATAATTCTACACGAGATCATACCGAAAGCTGATGAGTATTCTTTATCCGCTGAGAAAAGCGAAAAGTTGAGATAACCGGATAACAAGCCAACTATGATTTCAACAATCACTAGAATCGAATAAATGAATAGCGCAGATAGTATCCTATTTTTAACAGTTGACTCGTAATTGTATGACAGAGCAAAAAATGCTACTAGACTATAGATCATAAGAACAACAGGGATATTCATAAATATAAATAATAATGTGCCAATTATATAGTAAACCGCATATGATGTTATCTCCACCGTTTTGCTGAACTTTCTCGTGTCAAAAAAGACTTCCATAAATCTATAAATAATATAGGCGCCAAAAATGTCACTTATAATGGAAACCCCTTCATATAAACCAATCTGCATTTATTTAAACCCTTCCTTCTCAAATTTCACCTGCAATTCACGTGTTGCCTTCCTTCTGGCTTGACTGATGGGCAGGACCTCATCATTTGACATGGTGACTTCTTCATACTTGAACTTCATAACAAAGAAATAATTCACGACATACGATTTATGAATATACATAAAATGATACTTTGCAACCTGTTGATACACATCGTCAAGCTTCCCGTAGAAGGTCTCTTCTCCGTCTCTGGTTACCATTTTTACTTCTCTGTTGTTGCTCTCGAAATAAAGGATATTCTTGATTGGTTTCCGATAGATCTCATGCCCCTTTTTGTAAATAAAGACACCGCCAAGCTTCTCCATCAGCTTCATTGCAAGGCGCACGTCCTTGATAATATCCGCTTCCTCAAAGGGCTTCTGCAGGAAATGCATCGGCCTCACATCGAACATATCTTTAAAATAACTATCTTTTCCGGAGATATACACAATCTGTAAAATCTGGTTGTCCAACTCGTCTCTAATTTTTTTTCCGACTTCGATTCCGTTGATGAGCTTCAGTTCGATATCCAGGAAAATCAAATCAAAGCTCTGCTCCAACTCAAGAAACCTGCTCAACTCCTCCCCGGAATAAAATACCTGTGTATCAATCTTTTCGTTATTTTCCGCCGCATACTTCATAATAATGTTTTCAATCTGCGAACAAATCACTTGTTCATCATCACATATCGCAATTCTAAACACGTAATCACTCCTCTCTACCCTAACATAACCTAACATAACCTACATGAAATAACCTTACCCTAACCAAAGCAAGGCAGAACCAGTGGCTGGAATCTTAACAATAACATCCTTTAACACTTTACTAGAATATACACTGATATTCAATACACCACAAGGCGTAAAATGTCGAATATTGTTAAATTATTGAATAAAAAAATATTATTGTTTATAAATATCAGTTTTTAGTCTCATTCCGTATATGTTTTCATAAAAAAGGAGCGTGCTGATTTGAGCCAAACACACTCCAAAAGTTCTTACAATTGATTCCCCCGCCGCTGCTGATTACAGCACAATGCAGATCAGATACTCTTTTCCTTCATCGGAAATTTTCTGCAGTGCACGCTGTATCTTCACTCTCGCGTGTTCGGGGACATTTGTTAATTTGTTTTCCATTTGCTCTGTTACCATCTCGTACAGTGATTTTCCAAAGAGATTTGTTTCCCATATCCTGGAAGGATTGTTTTCGAACTCCGCCAGAAGATAACGGATAAGATCCTCGCTTTGCTTTTCGCTGCCGACTACAGGAGAAACCTCGGTTGTAATGTTGGTCTGTATCAGATGAAGGGACGGCGCTTTTGCTTTCAATCGGACGCCGAACTTGTTGCCCTGCTTGAATATCTCCGGTTCCTCAAGAACCATTTCCGACAGCTTCGGCTGCACAATGCCGTATCCCGTTTCCTCAACCTGAGCCATGGCACTTTTGATCTTGTCATAAGCCCTCTTGTCTTGTGAAAATTCCCTGATCAGATGAAAGAACTGATAGTCATTGTTGACCTCCTGACCCATGATTTCCTCTATCACCTTGTAGAACAAACCATTTACAGGGGTAACGGCAACCTCTATATCGCCGGTTCCCAAATCCATATTGCTGACCTCAATGGCCGCAACAATATTTCCATCCTCCAGAGAATTGATGGTATTCCTGATATCCCTGACATTATCAAATGTTTTGCTCCATTCCTTAATGTTCTCGATGATCGTTGCTTTAATCCAATGATCATTGGGCAGCCCTTCAATAAAGCCGGGAAGGTTGAATTTAATCTGTGCTGCAGGAAATTCATACAGTGTTTCGCTGAGAATCTTCGTCAGAGTCTTGTAGTTCATCCGCGCACAATTCGCCGAGATAACCGGAACTCCGTATTTCTCCTCCATAAGGCTTCTTATTTCCTGCGCTTCCTCTCCCTCGGGATTTGTGGAATTCAGCACGACAACAAATGGTTTTTTCAGTTCCCTTAATTCATTGACCACTCTTTCCTCTGCGGGAAGAAAGCTGTCTCTGCCGATCTCACCGATTGAGCCGTCCGTTGTAATAACAATTCCTATGGTGGAGTGGTCCGTGATCACCTTCCTCGTACCGATTTCGGCAGCCTCTTCAAAAGGAATCCGTTGTTCCTGCCAGGGAGTATTCACCATTCTGGCTTTACCGTTCTCCTGATGGCCAAGGGCATTTTTTACCATATATCCGACACAGTCCACCATTCGCACCTTGAAATTAATATTTCCCGGCAGTTCCAGAGATACTGCCTCCGCAGGTACAAATTTGGGTTCCGTCGTCGTTATCGTCCTGCCGGCACCGCTTTGCGGGAGCTCATCGATTACTCGTTCCTTGACATATGTATTTGTGACATTTGGTATCACAAGCAGATCCATAAACCGCTTTATGAAGGTAGATTTTCCCGTTCTTACCGGTCCTACAACACCTACATAAATGTCACCCTGAGTTCTCTCAGCTATGCTTTCATATATATTTAGGTTCTCCAATGCTTTAACCTCCTTCAATTTTCGTTCCGCTCATAGACAGTAGAAATCTACAAATCGCAGCCTTTTTGCCACAGCTTTAGCTGTGTGATTTCCTTGCATGAGTCCGCCATCAATCCGCTACGCAGATTGGGCGGGCTATTATCTGTACAATATATTAGGAGAAGCAAACCTTTATTCATATTTTTTTATACTAGCCTACTTCAAAATTCCGAAACCAATTCTGTGAGTAATTAACTGGTCCCATTTATGATGAAATATCCAAATGAAGAAGAAGCTTATTCCTAAGCTTCTTCTTCATATACTTTGTCAATCTCATCATCTACATTGATGAGTCCGTTCTTAATCATGTGAACGAATATTGGAACCAGAACCGGGTCAAATTGCCGCCCTGCGCCTGTTTCCAGTATTTGCAGCGCTTCATCAACGGGTACAGGCGCCCTGTAGGATCGCTGTGAGGTCATGGCATCGAAGGAATCTGCAATACAAAGCATTCTCGCTGATATCGGGATGTCCTCCTTTGCAATACGCCTCGGATACCCCCGGCCGTCATATCGTTCATGATGCCCGATTACCGCAGGGATTACATAATCCAGGGAAGGAAGATGCTTGATGATGCCGATGGAGTTTTCCACGTGGCTCTTCATTGCCTCATACTCCTCCTCGCTCAATTTCCCCGCCTTATTGAGTATCTGCTCGGGAATTCCGATTTTCCCGATATCATGGAGCAGGGCAGCCTCCTTGATGATTCTCACATAGTCTTCGTCCATCCCATATGCGTACGCCAGCTTGGTCGCATAATATGAGACTCTCTTCGAGTGGTTGAAGGTATAGTGATCCTTTGCGTCAATGGCGGCTGTCAGTGCATAGATCGTCGGCGCATATTCCGAATAGATGTCCTCCTTATTATCCTCATCAACGCGCTCCAACTGTCTGCCCAGTTCTTTCTTCTCTACGGAATAGGCCAGTATCAGATTTTTGCCCTTTCTCTTGGCATGATATACCGCCATATCTGCGTTGTCTATGAGCTGCTTCACTGTGCTGGCTGAGTGCGGGATCGCACAGATCCCTCCGCTGACGGTCAAAACCTTCAGGGTGTAATCCTTTGCCCTCTTATTCATATTTAATATCTGCTTTCGGATATTCTCAGCCAGGGTCTTCGCGGACAATATATCATACATCGGAAGGATAATTGCAAACTCCTTCCCGCCGTATCGCGCGACATGTCCGTTGCTGCCGACTGTCGCACGGATAATTTGGGCGACCCTCTGCAGAACAATATCGCCCTCTTTGTTTCCATAAAGCTGATTGTACAATTTGAAATCATCAATATTGAGGATGATTAAGGCAAGAGTATGATCCTTATTCTTCTCATATTCGTCCTGAATCGTCACATAGAAGTATTTTCGGTTCAGCAATCCTGTGAGCTCATCGGTACGGGCTTCATAATATACCTTTTCAAACAGCTTTGAATTTTTTACTGCAATGGATCCGATGGAGTCTACCGAAGCGAGAAAGCTCACATCATCAAAGGTAAAGTTGTTGTTTCTTTCCTTGCTGGTCAGAAGAACGATCCCAATAAGCTCATCCTCATCCTTTAAAGGCGCCAGACATTCGATGTCCAGATCTGCCAGCTGTTTTTTCTCAGTTTCCCACATCGATTTATATGCCATGGTCCGTTTAAAATCCTTCATCAACAGGCACTCGCTGTGCTCTCTCAGCCAAATGACCAAGGGATTATCCTTTTGGATCGAAAAGGTCATAAAGCCAAGTGGACTGGTGCTGTGAGCGATGGTATATTCGCCGGTGCTGCTGTCGGCTACACAGACATAAACCCTTTTCACCCCGATGGTATTCTGTATGACACAGACAAGCTCTTCCAGGATTTCATCAATCTGCAGACTTTTTGATACAGAGTAGCTGAACTTATTCAGACTATCCGCTCTTATGATTTCTTCTTTAATAAAGACATTATCGATAAACTTTTTGATTGCATAGTAGATGAGCAGGATCGCAAGAGTGAAAAGAATTGCAATAATCAAAACATCATATTCCGCAAACTCCCGCAGGTACTGCAATATGAACCATTCCATGAAGTTGATTGCATTGGAAAAGATCAAAACCGCAAGGCCAAGCGTGATGAAATAGCAAATTCCTCTTGAAACCAGCAGCGTCAGTTTAAACAATCTTCTTTTATACAACGCATAAAAAATACAAAAGGCGTTGATGACTCCGGAAAGAATATCCGTCGGAAATCCCCGGAAAATTGAAAACATAACAAACAAATGACCGACAAACAGGATCATGATGCCGATAATGATCGGAGTAAACTGTTTTCTTACCAGCTCATTATTTTTGCTGCTTTTTACAAGGATAATGAGCATGTGAACTGCAATGGCAGCAAAGAAAACAAACAGGATTCCTGCAGTCCATGTGGGATGATAAACAAACCTTTCTTCCTCACCGGTATGGATCAATACAGGGTGTGCGAGCAATGCTCCCGTTGCAACATTTACAACATTTACTGCGATCACAAGCAGAAGCCAAACTTTTTTCATCAATCCTGCTTTCCATCCGACAAATTCGCAAACAAAGTTAAAAAAGGCAAACGGCAGGAAAGTCAATCCAAGAAGGGATATATCATACCAAAACTTTATGGAAGGGATCAGTTGCATTCTCATGCAGAAAGAGCCCCCTGTCCAAAAGATCAGAGCCCCCAGAACCATAAGAAACGAATTGATCAGCTTTGTTTTTTTTGCTGCCATAAAAGCTACCATCAGAAAGAGATAACAAAACAAAGCGGCGACCGGAACAGCGATAAAATTACCTGTCAAAAGTGCCACCCCCTATTCAGTTCATAATCCTCTTTCTGCAGCTCCAGCAGCTCCATCACCTCATAGGGAGACGGATTCACTGCACGAATGGTTTTTCCCTTCTGTCTTTCGTATTCTTCGAAGGTTCCGCATTTCAGTATAGTGATCTCAAGGGGATCCATTCCAAGAATACGCTTTAAATCTTTATAATCATTATCTACATATTTATAATATACGCTTAAATGCTCTCTTAAAATGTCCCTTGTAATTGCACTGCTGATCAGAGACTCCCGCTTCATTTCCACATACATATGCAGCAGCGGACGATTCTGCTTGTTATATTCCTTCACAGCGAACCAATCCTGAATGGCAAGACCCGAAAGGTCTACCACATCTCTGATACAACTTTCCGTGATACGGGTAAATCCCGCAATATCAATAATATCAGGAATTCTGTCTACGTATTTAAATCGAGGAATTTTTGTCTTTTCCGTACTGCTTTCCAGCCCTACACAGCGATAGACGTCGCCGACACGATATCGGACAAAAGCACCGCCCTTTAATACGGATATGACCAGCTCGTATTTTTCATTCGGTATCACTTCATTCATCAGATAAGTTTTTTGCTGATATTCCGAGGTTTCCAGGTTCTTGTTCATTTCGTCTTCAGGAATGAACTCATAGAAGCATGCATCAGGGAAGAAGTACAAACCATCCCTTGTCCAGGTTTCTGTGCCGATACAGCCCGGTTCCGTTCCCGCAAACATCTCCATCGGACGAATGCCCCATAGATCTTCCAGGTCATTTTTATAGCATTCATTGTCTGTGCCGACGATCATTAATCCCTTTAGCTTAAATAGGTCTTTTGGTTTGAGTTGTTGATTTTCTTTTTTACATTGATATTTCGCGCGAAGGATTCTAAGCATCATGGAAGGAG
>JAQUYZ010000397.1 GCA_028691625.1 Eubacteriales bacterium | reverse complement strand
GAAGACGTCGGAATGGCCTACCCCAATGCGGTTTCCATCGTGACAAGTTGTGTACAGGCCGCCCTGATGATCGGTTTGCCGGAGGCAAGGATCAATCTAGCCCAGGCAGTAATTTTGCTGGCATCCTGTCCAAAATCAAACTCAGCGATTTCCGCCATTGAAAAGGCGGCATCTGATCTGCAAAAGAAAAGCATTGATGACGTGCCTGACCATTTAAAGGATGGGCATTATTCCGGAGCAAGGAAAAGAGGGATTACGGGATACAAGTATCCCCATGCATACGGAGGATATGTAAAGCAGCAATATCTCCCGAACAACCTCTATCGCGAAGGAGTTAAATATTATGACCCGACGGAAAATGGAAAGGAAGGGGCTTTTAAGAGATTTCTGGAAAGCCTTGATAAAGATAAATGAGCATAAAACTTGCGGAGCACTCCGGGTTCTGCTTCGGGGTGAAAGAAGTTTACAAGAAAGCGGAACAAACAATCGAGGAGAACAAAGGAAAGAATGGTAAGATGTATACCTGCAGTCCTTTGATCCATAATAAAAACGTCACCGATGAGCTAAAGGAAAAGGGCCTCGGTATCATTCACAGCCCGAAAGAAGCCGAGGACGGTTCCGTTGTCATCGTGCGGTCTCACGGAGAGCCGGAGGAATTTTATCGTAAAGCAAAGGACAAGAACCTTCGAATTGTTGATGCCACCTGTCCCTTTGTAAAACGAATTCAGCAGCTTGTCCGTGAAGCGAAGAATCAGGGTTTTCATATCGTGGTGGTTGGAGACAGTTCCCATCCTGAAGTGATTGGGATCAACGGATGGTGCGACAACGAGGCATCCGTGGTGTCAAATCCGGAAGATGCGAAGGCAGTCACCGAGGATCGGTTGTTTCTCGTCGCGCAGACTACCATTACGGTCCAGCTGTTTCAGGAAATGATCGCGGTTTTTGAAAAGGAAAATAAGGAAGTTGTTGTCCATAATACCATTTGCCGCGCTACAGAACAGCGGCAAAAAAGCTGTATGGAAACAGCAATAGATTCTGATTTAATGGTCATAATAGGTGGTAGCGACAGCTCGAATTCGAAAAAGCTTTATGAGATAGCGAAAAAATACTGTGGAAACACTTATTTTATCGAAAATATAGAAACTTTACCATTGAAAGAAGTCGAGAAATGTAATAGAATAGGAATATCGGCGGGAGCCTCGACTCCCGAACGTATAATTAAGGAGGTTATTGCTACTATGAGTGAG
This sequence comes from Eubacteriales bacterium, assembly GCA_028691625.1. Lineage (GTDB taxonomy): Bacteria > Bacillota > Clostridia > Peptostreptococcales > Anaerovoracaceae > Anoxybacterium. The sequence continues at coordinate 1,505 of JAQUYZ010000397.1, read as the reverse complement.
TTATTCACTGAAAACAAAAAAGACAACATGATGCATGATCTGATGGACGAAATCGAAAAGTCCTTAAGATTGCCACGCAGTGGAGAAATTGTGAACGGAGAGGTTATACAGGTTTCCAACAGAGAAATCGTAGTAAATCTTGGTTGCAAGAAAGACGGTATTATTCCAAGGGACGAGTTTACATTGGAAGGAGACCAGGAATTAACTGATTTATTTAAAGAAGGCGATGAAATTCAGGCTAAGGTTTTGAAAACTGACGATGGCGATGGAAACATCTTGTTATCTAAAAAGAAGCTTGAAGTAAACGAGCATTGGGATGAAATCAATGGTGCTCTTGATAATAAATCATTTGTTAATGCGAAAGTCGTGAAAGAAGTAAAGGGCGGCGTGATCGCTGTTTACAAAGAAGTATCCGGTTTTATTCCTCTGTCTCAGCTTTCCGATAAATTTATCGACAAAGCGGACGAGTTCATTGGCAAAACATTGCCGGTCAGAGTAACCAGAGTAGACCAGAAGAGAAATAAGGTTGTTTTCTCACATAAAGCATTTTTATCCGAAGAAAGACAGAAGAAGGTTCAGGAAATCTGGGATTCTCTTCATGTCGGTGATATTGTGGAAGGTACCGTAATGAGGTTTACCGAATACGGCGCATTTGTTGACATCGGAGGATTGGATGGACTGCTTCATATTTCTGAGATTTCCTGGGGTAAGCTGAAGCACCCGCAGGAAGCTTTGAAGATCGGTGAAAAAGTACAAGTTAAAATTCTTTCCATGAACACGGAAAAAGGGAAGATCTCATTGGGTCTGAAGCAGAATAAACCGGAGCCATGGACGATAATCGACGAAAAATATCAGGTTGGACAGATCATTACAGGAAAGATCGTTCAAATTAAAGATTACGGCGCATTTGTGGAATTGGAACCAGGACTTGACGGACTCGTTCATATTTCAGAAATCGCTTATAAGAGAGTAACGAATATTGCTGATGAGATTTCGGTTGGTCAGGAAGTAACAGCTAAGATCCTCGAAATCGATAAGGATAGAAAAAGAATCAGCCTGAGCATTAAAGAAACACTGGAACCGCCTTCTTATCAGGAGGAAGCCGCACCTGCTCCCGCTGAGGAAGCTGCACCTGCTCCCGCTGAGGAGATGGCATCGCCAGCAGAAGAGACTCTGGAAGAAGCAGCGCCTGCCGCTGAAGTTGTGGAAGAGGAAGTTCCTGCTCCGACAGCAGAAGAAACAGTGGAAGAAGCAGCGCCTGCAGAAGATCAGGAATAATCCAAAAAACAAGGAACCGCTAGAATTATTAGCGGTTTTTTTATTATGTAGGAGATATCGCTGAAAGCGATATGACGTAGTATTAAAGAAAGCTAAACGTTGTCGCCCTTGTGGCGACATGTGGAAATAGGAATCTTTGATTCCGTCATTTCCACTTTTTTTATATCTGTCAGCAATGGTTTATTGAGACTTTGAAAGCCGTACCAGTTCCTCGGCACTTTTTATGG
>JAQUYZ010000396.1 GCA_028691625.1 Eubacteriales bacterium | reverse complement strand
GGTCAGTGTCCGTTTCGGATTCAGGATCTCATTTTTAACGTATTCCGGTCCCTTGCCGCACATGCCGCCCTCCAGATCATAGGTGATCTCACAGCCGTTGGGGCACATGATACAGGTGATGGTCTTTGCGCCGGTTTGCGCTTTCTTTCTTGCCATATCCTTTTTCCGCTTCACCAGCTCTGCTCTCTTTTTTCTCATGGTTTCGATTCCGGGATAAGAGTATCTGGTTTCATCGGGAGTCTGCCCGGCTGCACGCTTTATCAGGAAGGTCTCCACCTGGCCCGCAACCATTTCCCCTTCCAGCGTTACATCATCCACCAGATCATGGACATAAAGAGAATTTCCGCAGAGGAACACGCCCCTGTGGCGATCCTCGATCATATCTTCTTCGGGGATGAGGCCAACGGATAAAATCAAGGTGTCACATTCATAGAATCGGGTACTTCCCGGTATCACGCTTCCCTCCGCATCGATTTGGGAAATCTCTGCTCCGGACACTCTCTCTTTTCCGTAAACCTTGGATACGACGGTATTGGTGTAGAGCGGGATCTCAAAATCCTCAAGACATTGCATGATATTTCGTCTCAGGCCGCCCGGCACGTCTTCCTTTTCCACGACACAAAGCACCTGACCGCCTTCCAGAGTAATCCGCCTTGCCATGATAAGCCCGATATCTCCCGAGCCAACAATGAGTGCTTTGCGTCCGGGCATGAAATTCCGGAGATTGATCAATGCCTGGGCGGTTCCGGCAGTATAAATGCCGGCGGGTCTTGTCCCCGGGATTCCGGCAAGTCCTCTGCCCCGCTCCCTGCAGCCCGTGGCGGCAATCACCGCAGCGGCCTCGTATTCCACCGTGCCCTCCGCAGTCTGCACTGTCACCAGAGAGCGATAGGTCTCCGACTTGGGTGATTCCGTATCCTGCACAGACGACCTGTCCTGCGCAGCTTCCGTGTCAAGTGACCGTACTGAAACCACAGTCGCTTCCGTCAGATATGGAATCCCTTCCTCTGCAATTCTCTGTTCATAAAGAGCCGAATATTCAGGTCCGGAATAATTCTTCCGGTAATAGATCAGGCCGAACCCGTCATGGATGCACTGGGATAATACCCCGCCAAGCCGGTTCTCCTTCTCCAGAAGGATACTATTCTCAATTCCCCGTTCCTTCAGGGAGATGGCTGCTGACATTCCGGCCGGTCCTCCGCCGATAATCACAACATCCTTTTTGATTCTCATTCCTTTACCCTCCCGTCGAACATCCGGCTCCCAAAGCCGTTCCAGAGAAGCGTGAGAGGATCCACATTCCTTTTTTTCTCTAAAAGCTCTATGATGTTGATCGTACAGAAGCTGCCCTGACAGTTTCCCATGGTCACTCTTGTTCGGTTTTTCAATCCCTTTACGGTAGGAATCGCACCGATTTGCAAAATGCGGTCGAAGGCTTCCAGAACCGTCTTTTCCGTAATTCCTTCACAGCGGCAAAGCATTTTCTCATCCCCCTGCTCGCCGTAAGCCGCTTGCGAAAGCCCGGTCTGCTTTCTATCTCCGTTTCCGATCTCCTGGACGGACTTGCATCGATCTTCCCGTTGATCCTCACCGCCCTTGTTTCTCGACCTGATTTCTTCCGCAATCTGGGCAACCATCTTTGCGATGGGGATGGATGAAGTCAAGCCGGGGGATTCGATTCCCACCAGCTGAATGAAACCCGGCACGGTTTTGCTCTCCTCGATCACAAAATCCGCATAACCGCCTTCCTCCTCCGAGGCGAGCTTCGGCCGGATCCCCGAGAAGCTGCGGATGCAGTCTTTGACATTCAGCTCCGGAAACAGATCCACACCCTCGTCATTCAACCGGTCCATCACGTCCCGGGTGGTGCTGTATTCCTCACACTCCTGTTCCGCCGACAGGTATTCGGCGCTCGGTCCGATCAAAATATTTCCGTGAATGGCCGGGGTCAGATGCACGCCAAGACCGCCCTCCTTTTCACTTGGAATAGGGTAAATGGGAAGCTCCAGAAGCATGGGCTTTTTCTTCTCCAATATGTGATATTCCCCTCTGCAGGGATAAATCTTATAGTCGTTGATCCCCGCCATCCGGCAGATTTCATCCGCAAACAGTCCTGCACTGTTGATCAGAATATCTGCTTCGTAAATCTCCTCTTCCCCGTTGGAACAATTCCGGGCGGTGACCAGAAATCTGCATCCGGCGGATGCGCTTGACAGCACTGCCTGCCTTACCCCTTGCGGTATGATTCCTTCCGCCTGTCTGCCGAAGAGATATTCCGTGCCCTGGGCCGCCGCCGCCTCTGCCAGCGCGATGGTGTATTGGAACGGATCAAAAATCCCCGTCATCCCGGACCAAAGGGCGCCGATGCCGGCATCATATCCCGCGAGCTTTTTTAGCTCCTCCCTGCCGATGATCCGAAGCTCCTTTACTCCGTTGACTTCTCCCTGTTCCTTCAGCTTTTGAAGACGCTCTAGATCCTCTTCAAACCTGGCAGTGATCAGTTTTCCGGTTTTTTTAAAAGGGAGTTTCAGGTCCGCAGCTTCTTTCTCGAAGCCTTCCGATCCCTGTACACACAATTTAGCCATCAAAGAACCGGGTTTATTATTAAACCCGGCATGAAGGACCCCACTGTTCCTGCCGCTGATGCCAAAAGCCGTATCCGGTTCCTTTTCCAGCACACCGACAGTCACTGTATTCTTTTTCGTAATTTCTCGGGCAATGGCATTCCCCACTGCGCCCGCTCCAATGATCAGCACATTAAAA
>JAQUYZ010000395.1 GCA_028691625.1 Eubacteriales bacterium | reverse complement strand
AGTATCCGCATTGGTTCTAACCTTCATGGTTCTGAACTGATCGGCCCATGTCATCAACTGGTTGAAATCTCCTGAAATGGAAGCTTCCACGGTTTTGATCGCTTCCCCATAGATGTTGCCTGTAGAACCGTCAAGTGAGATCCAGTCTCCTTCATGGAATTCTTTCCCGCCAAGTGTGAATTCCTTCGCTTCTTCGTTAATTTTAATTTCTCCGCAGCCGGATACGCAGCAGGTTCCCATGCCGCGGGCAACTACTGCAGCGTGGGATGTCATACCGCCGCGAACGGTCAGGATACCCTGTGCATAATGCATGCCTTCGATATCTTCCGGAGAAGTCTCAAGGCGTACCAGGATCACTTTTGCTCCTTTGTTTACAGTCCAATCCGTTGCAGCTTCTGCTGTAAATACCACCTGACCGCAAGCAGCTCCCGGAGAAGCAGGTAGAGCGGAACCGATTGGTTTAGCAGCCTTAAGGGCAGCAGGATCAAACTGTGGATGTAATAAAGCGTCGAGCTGCTTCGGATCAATCATCTTGACGGCCTGATCTTCCGTGATCATGCCTTCCGCAACCAGATCAACCGCGATCTTTAATGCGGCAGCAGCTGTTCTCTTTCCGTTTCTTGTCTGGAGCATGTAAAGCTTGCCTTCTTCAATGGTGAATTCCATATCCTGCATGTCTTTATAATGCTTTTCAAGCGTATATACAATTTTGTAGAATTCGTCATAAACTGCAGGGTTCTGATCTTTCAGCTGGTCGATGGTCTGCGGTGTTCTGACACCGGCAACCACGTCTTCACCCTGTGCATTCATCAGAAATTCACCGTATAGCTTCGCTTCTCCGGTTGAAGGATTTCTTGAGAAAGCCACGCCTGTACCGGAGGAATCGCCCATGTTTCCGAATACCATAGCCTGCACGTTTACAGCAGTACCCCAGGAGGAAGGAATATCATTCATTCTTCTGTAGTAAATCGCACGTGGATTATCCCAGGAGCGGAATACGGCCTTGATCGCGCCGAACAGCTGCTCAACGGGATCACTTGGGAAATCTGAACCGATCTTGCTCTTATATTCTGCTTTAAACTGCCTTGCCAATTCTTTTAAGTCATCTGCATTCAGTTCTGTATCAAGATGAATTCCCTTTTTTTCTTTCATTTCGTCGATCAGCTTTTCAAAGTAAGCCTTTCCAACTTCCATGACTACGTCGGAATACATCTGGATAAAACGGCGATAGGAGTCATATGCAAACCGTGGGTTGTTCGTCTTCTTTGCAAAGCTTTCAACAACCTCGTCATTCAAGCCCAGATTCAGAATGGTATCCATCATTCCCGGCATGGAGGCTCTGGAACCGGAACGTACCGATACGAGTAACGGATTATCTAAATCACCGAATTTCTTGCCGGTGATCTTTTCCATTTCTCCGATGTACTGCATGATTTCTGCTTTGATTTCATCATTGATCTTTTCTCCGTCGGCATAGTACTGTGTACAGGCCTCTGTCGTTATCGTAAATCCCTGTGGTACAGGCATTCCCAGATTAGTCATCTCAGCAAGATTAGCACTCTTGCCTCCCAGCAGCTCACGCATGGAGCCCTTACCTTCCGTAAAAAGGTAAACAAATTTTTTTCCCATCTTTTCTCTCCTTTTTATATAAAATTGTAGTTAATATGAACAGGGACAAGTTGCCTTTTCTGAAAAGGTGCTTGTCCCATGTCTCTGCATCGTTAAAATACCAATTTATCGTTTAAAATACCAGCTTGTCTTCAAGATATTTCCGAACTTCCGAAATAGGTATTCTGATCTGTTCCATTGTATCACGATCACGGATTGTTACACTCTTATCAGTCTCTGTATCGAAGTCAACCGTTATGCAGTACGGGGTGCCGATTTCGTCCTGCCTGCGGTACCGTTTGCCGATACTGCCGGGTAGATCATAATCCACCATCAGGTTTTTGGAAAGCTCCTCATGCAACGCTTCCGCGTGCGCGCTCTGCTTCTTGGTAAGCGGCAGAACCGCAGCCTTGAATGGTGCCAGTGCAGGATGGAACCGCATCACTGTTCTGATCTCTTCTTTTCCGTTTGCGTCAGTTAGTACTTCCTCGTCGTATGCGTCTACCATGAAGGCCAGCGTCACTCTGTCCGCTCCAAGGGAAGGTTCGATACAATAAGGCACATATTTTTCGTTTGTCTCCGGATCCTGATAGGACATATCCTGACCGGAATGCTCAATATGCTGCTTTAAATCAAAATCAGTTCTATCTGCGATACCCCATAGTTCTCCCCAGCCAAATGGGAAGCGATACTCGATATCAGTTGTAGCATTGCTGTAATGAGAAAGCTCTTCCATTTCGTGATCTCTCAGTTTGATCTTATCCTCTGACATGCCCAGTGCCATCAGCCAGTTTACACAATAGTCCTTCCAGTAAACAAACCACTCCAGATCCGTCCCCGGTTTGCAGAAGAACTCCAGCTCCATCTGCTCGAATTCTCTTGTTCTGAAGGTAAAATTTCCCGGTGTAATTTCATTTCGGAACGACTTTCCGACCTGAGCAATTCCGAAAGGCATTTTCTTTCGGGAGGTCCGGAGTACATTTTTAAAATTTACAAAGATACCCTGCGCCGTTTCCGGCCTTAAGAATATCTCAGCCTTTGAATCTTCCGTAACACCTTGGAACGTCTTAAACATAAGATTAAACTGCCGGATGGATGTGTAATCGCTTTTTCCGCATTCCGGACACTGAATTGCTTTTTCTTTAATGTATGCTTCCAGCT
>JAQUYZ010000394.1 GCA_028691625.1 Eubacteriales bacterium | reverse complement strand
CTTGCCGGCGGTCATCGTCTCTGTGCAGGCTGCGGTGCGGCCGTTGCGGTGCGCGGAGTACTGCGGGCACTGGAGCCCGAGGACAAGGCGGTCATCACCAATGCGACCAGCTGCCTGGAAGTGTCCACCTTCCTTTATCCGTATACGGCATGGAAGGACAGCTATATTCACAGTGCCTTTGAGAATGCCGGTGCGACGGCTGCCGGCGCAGAGACGGCTTACCGTGTACTGAAGAAGAAAGGCAAAATCGACGAAACCTTTAAATTCATTGCCTTCGGCGGAGATGGCGGCACCTATGATATCGGACTCCAGTCCCTTTCGGGGGCTATGGAACGAGGGCATGATATGGTATATGTCTGCTATGACAATGAAGCATATATGAACACGGGAATTCAGAGATCCTCATCCACGCCGCGGTTCGCCGATGCGACCACGACGCCTGCGGGAAGCGTCATTCCGGGCAAGCCGCAGAACAAAAAGGATCTGACAGCGATTCTTGCGGCGCATAATATCCCTTATGCCGCCCAAACGACCTTTGTCGGTAATTTCAAGGATCTGCATGAAAAGGCGGAAAAGGCGATTTATACCGAGGGCCCTGCTTTTTTGAATATCATGTCTCCCTGTCCGAGAGGCTGGAGGTATGAAGCCCAGGATCTGGCGGAGATCTGCAAGCTTGCAGTAGACTCCTGCGTCTGGCCTCTTTTTGAGGTGGAGGACGGTGTCTGGAAGCTGACCTATGAGCCGCGAAAAAAGCGCCCTGTTGAGGAGTATCTGAAAAAGCAGGGAAGGTTCCGGCATCTGTTTAAAAAAGAGAATGAGTGGATGCTTGCGGAAGTTCAGAAGCATGTAGACGAAAAGTGGGAGACACTTCTTTCAAAATGTAAATAAAAACGCCTGCCGGGGGTGTTCTCGTATTATCACGAGAATACCCCCGCTGGCGCTTATAATGAAACGAGGGATCGGCTATTTTTCCAACTCACTATATTTTTCACTTAAAACGATAATATCAATCCGTCTGTTTTTCATGCGGCCTTCTTCGGTGGAATTATCGGCTATCGGACGGTATTCTCCATATCCTACGGCGATCAGCTTTTCAGGCATGGCTTTGGCTTGATTCACAAACAGCCGAACGACATTGACCGCCCTTGCCGAAGACAATTCCCAATTGGAAGGGTAAAGTGCTGAGCTCATCGGAATGTTGTCAGTGTGTCCTTCGATCCGGATGTAATTATCCATGATATGAATCAGATCTGCAATTTCCAGCAAAGCGGATTCATTTTCTTTTATGATTTCCGCACTTCCCGGCCCGAAAATAATTGCATTGCTGAAACTGATCACCAGCCCGCGCTCATCGATGCTTGTCGTTACGGATACAGCCAGGTTTTCCTTTTGCAGTTTGGCATCCAGTTCTGCTTTTATTGCTTCCAGCTTCTGCTGTTCACTCACTTCTTCCGAGGGACTTTCCTTGGATATCGGCTCCTGTTCTCCTAATTTCGAAATGACATAGCTTTGTGTCATCAGCTCCTCGCTGAACGAATCAGACATATCTTTTGCTTTTGCGACATCCACCTGACTTACGGCAAACAGGACGATGAAAACCGCCAACAATAAGGTCATCAAGTCAGAATACGGAAGCAGCCACGCTTCCCCGCCTTCTTCTTCATGGGGATGATGTTTCTTTTTTTTGGCCATACTGTTTCCTCCTTATTCCTTCTGCAATTCCTCAGCTATTCTTTTCTGCTTCGAAGCAGGCAGTACAGCAAGCAGCTTTTCTTTCAGCATGAAGGGCGGATCCCCCTTTTGTATTGACAGCACACCTTCCACAATCATTCCTTTCAGCATTACTTCGTGCTGACTTTTCACTTTCAGTTTCTTTGCAAATGGATTCCATAAAACATAACCGGTAAAGATACCGAGAATCGTTGCGATAAAAGCGGCAGCAATTGCTTCAGCCATCTTTTCCGTATCATCGATCGACGACATGGCAGCGATCAAACCAAATACCGCCCCTAAAACACCCAGGGTCGGAGCATACATTCCGGCTGATGAAAAAATACTTGCATTCGTTTCATGACGTTTTTCCATTGCTGTAATCTCAGCATCCAGAATTTCTTCGATCACATCCTCTTCCGTTCCGTCAACAATCATACGGACCGCTTTTTTTATAAAAGGATCTTCAATTTCCTCAATCTTTCCTTCTAAAGCCAAAAGTCCGTCCTTCTTGGATGTTGTCGATAAATCGATCATTAATTCAATGATTTCCTTCTCGGAGATATGCTTTTGTTTCGTAAAGAGAATTTTGAATAAGGCTCCGATACTTTTGAGATTTTCTCCGGGATAAGAATTCAGAATCGTAGCGACAGTGCCTACAAAAATTACCAATAACGCTGCGGGATTCAGGAAAACAGAAAAACTGATATGCTTAAATATCATTGCACCAACTACTGAAAGAATCCCTACAATAATGCCCAGAAGTGTTGTGAGCTCCATACTTTCTCCTTATAATTCGACAGGTTTCCGCCTAATTCTTCATTTTTTTATCTTACCATTTTTTAGGGATTTACACAAGAAAAAAAGCATGCCATAAAGGGGGCGTTTTTTCCGTATCAACTGCATGCCATAGATAATATACTGGATATTATATCTGAAGCAATCTGGTGATATGTCAAGAGTTGAAAAAAAATAATTTTATAAGAAACGAATAATTAGTTGCACACCAAAAAGACCTAAGTCCCAAAATAAGAAAATAGGCAAAAAATGTAAGCTATTC
>JAQUYZ010000393.1 GCA_028691625.1 Eubacteriales bacterium | reverse complement strand
GGCATTACGCATTTGCCTTCCTTCGCTGGTCAACCAGTTCATCATCACCCTGAAGGACTCCTCGCTGATATCGGTTGTTGGTTTTGCGGATATCATGTATCAGGCGAAAATTTATGTAGGACGCACCATGGAGTCGTTTGCAACGTATACCTGGGTCGCAATCTATTACCTTGTTCTGATCGGGATACTCACTTACATTGCAAAGCTGGTTGAGAGGAAGGTGAAGATATGACAGCGCAGATCATCGTGAACAATCTTCACAAGCATTTTGACAAGCTGGAAGTACTGAGAGGGATCAATCTGGAAATTGAGAAGGGACAAGTCGTCTGTGTCATCGGACCCAGCGGTTCAGGAAAGTCCACTCTCCTGAGATGCATCAACCGTCTGGAGGAACCGACCCGCGGAGACATCACCGTCGACGATATCATGATTACTAACCCCAAAGAAGACATCAACAAAGTGAGAAGACACATCGGAATGGTCTTTCAGCAGTTTAATCTGTTTCCCCACCTCAGCGCCAAGGAAAACATCATGATGGCGCCGCTGGAGCTGAAGCTCAAGACGAAAAAAGTGGCGGAACAAAAGGCGATTGAGCTATTGGACAGGGTCGGTCTCTCGGACAAGGTCAATGCAATGCCCAGGCAGCTTTCCGGCGGTCAGCAGCAGCGTGTTGCAATTGCAAGAGCTTTGGCTATGGAGCCGGATATCATGCTTTTTGATGAGCCGACTTCCGCGCTTGATCCTGAAATGGTCGGAGAAGTTCTGGCAGTCATGAAAGAGCTTGCCGCCATGGGGATGACGATGGTCGTCGTCACGCATGAAATGGGATTTGCAAAGGATGTCGCAGACAGAGTCATCTTCATGGATGAAGGAATCATCATGGAGGAAGCACCCCCGGCAGAAATTTTTGCCAATCCGAAAAATCCGAGGACTGTGGAATTCTTGAAGAAGGTTTTATCCGTATAACCTTTTTCATTTCAATTGAATCATAATTACAGGAAGATCTCCAATCGGGGGTCTTCTTTTCAATTCCAATGATTGCTGCTCATCAGACGGCGGTATAATTAACCTGCAGGTACAGACACTATGAACAGCAAACTATGAGAATACGGTGAGGAAAATTCAATGACAGAGAAAGAAACTTTCACAAATACAGGCTGGAAACTGGACAACAGCTATGCACTGCTGCCCAAATTGTTTTTTTCCAGACAAGATCCAACTCCGGTGCGGAGTCCGAAAGTAATTATTTTTAACAGAACGTTAGCAAATACGTTAGGCCTTGATATCCGTCATTTAGAGGGAACGGAGGGGGCCGTGGTATTTGCGGGGAACCAGATTCCCGAGGGATCCGTTCCTTTGGCGCAGGCGTATGCGGGACATCAATTCGGTCATTTCACCATGCTGGGAGACGGACGGGCTTTGCTTCTCGGAGAACAGCTTACACCGGAAGGCGGGCGCGTTGATATTCAGCTGAAAGGATCCGGGAGAACACAGTATTCCCGTGGAGGGGATGGACGTGCAGCCCTTGGACCGATGCTCCGCGAATACATCATCAGTGAGGCAATGTCTGCACTCGGCATTCCGACTACCCGCAGCCTGGCTGTGACAGCAACCGGAGAACCGGTATACCGGGAAACCGTACAGCCCGGTGCAGTGCTGACCCGTGTGGCAGCCAGCCATATCCGTGTGGGCACCTTTCAATACGCGTCCAGATGGGGAACGGCCGAGGAACTTCGGGCGTTAGCGGAGTATACCATAAAGAGACACTGTCCGGAGGCGGAGGAAGATGAAAATCCTTATCTTGCCTTACTGAGGGAAGTGGTGAAGCGACAGGCCGCTCTGATTGCCAAATGGCAGCTTGCGGGCTTTATTCATGGCGTGATGAACACGGATAATATGGCATTGAGCGGAGAGACCATCGATTATGGCCCCTGTGCGTTCATAGATGCCTATGATCCGGCGACTGTTTTCAGCTCCATTGACGTTCATGGCCGTTATGCCTATGGAAACCAACCGGGAATCGCCCAATGGAATCTTAAGAAGTTTGCAGAAACGCTGCTCCCCGTGATGGTGCAAAACAGGGAGGCAGTCTTGCAGGTAAATGAGGCGCTTGCTGATTTTAACCAATTGTTTTACGACAGATGGCTGGCCGGAATGAGGGCAAAACTGGGGATTTTTCATGAGGAGCAGCAGGATGGAGATTTGATCGGGAACCTCCTTGAAATGATGAAAACACATCGTGCCGATTTCACGAACACCTTCCGTGCATTCACCCTGGAGAAGCCGGAAGACACTGCTCTTTCCGGCACAGAGGAATTCCGGCTGTGGCATAACAGGTGGCAGGCCAGACTGGGCAGACAGCGGGAATCAAAGGATGATTCTCTTCGCTTGATGAAAGAAAACAATCCTGCCGTCATCCCCCGCAACCATCGGGTGGAAGAAGCCCTGGAAGCTGCGGTAAAGAAAGAGGACTTCAGTGTAATAGAACGGCTTCTGGATATCTTGTCAGACCCTTTCGCATATTCCCCCGGGCAGGAAGAATACGCATCGCTTCCGGAATCGAAGGGCTGTCCCTATCGTACTTTTTGCGGGACTTGAAAAAAAAACGCCGGCGCTTGGCTGTTGATTTCTGAGATGTTTCAGAGTATCATAAATCCGAAGACTATTTTCAGAAAGGACGTTTCCAATGAGGAGTAAACAGTATTACACGGCCTCTGATCTAGCGGGACAAACCGATGCGACGGATGCTGCCCTGCCGGGAGAATTTCCAT
>JAQUYZ010000392.1 GCA_028691625.1 Eubacteriales bacterium | reverse complement strand
GAATCTTGTTTTTTTTGATATCCCCGTATTTTGGCGGCGACATTTTTTTATCCGCAGGCATGTTAAGCCAAATCTGCGCACCCAGCAGCCGCTGGCTTGCCTTTGGCATCTCCTGATGAATAATACCCGAGCCCGCCGTCATCCATTGGCAGTCACCGCTCAGGATGGTGCCCTTATTGCCCAGACTGTCACCATGCTCAATGCTTCCCCGGATCAGATACGTGATTGTTTCGATTCCCCGATGGGGATGCCATGGAAAACCTTTCGTATAGTCTTCCGGATTTTCCGAATCGAACGCGTCCAGCATCAGAAAGGGATCAAACTCCTCAACATCTTTATTTCCAAAAACCCGTACCAGCTTGACACCCGCTCCGTCGACGGCCTGTCTGCCGGTCACGACTTTCCTTATTGCTCTCAAACCATTCATCCTGTTACCCTTTCCCTTTCTTCCTGTTTCCTATTTATTACCCATCCTTTCATCCGGGAAACATCTATTCGACGTCATAGCCTTCCTCTTCAATGGCCTCTTGAATGCGTTCCGGCTTTATTTCCTCTGCATTATATTCCACGGTTGCGGTTTTTCCCTTCAGGTCCACTTCGACCTCCGCAACTCCATCCAGCGCAGCCACTGCATCTTTGACCGCTTTCACACAATGAGAACACGACATGCCCTCCACATTTAAAGTAATTTTTTTCATTTCCATTACCTCCCGGATTGAAACCATTCTAATCAATTAATATTATCAAACAACATCTCTATCATTTGTACCCATACCCCCGGTCCTTTCAAACATACTGATAGGGTTTGAATCTCTTCAGACGCAGTGCATTGGTCAAAACAGAAACAGAGCTCAGGGACATGGCGGCAGCCGCAAAGATCGGATTGAGCAGCGGTCCTCCCCAAATATGCAGCAAACCGGCCGCAATCGGTATTCCGATGACATTGTATCCAAAAGCCCAAAACAGATTCTGCCTGATATTCCTGATGGTGCTCCTGCTCAGTTGGATTGCGGTCGGAACATCCATTAAATCGCTCCTCATCAGAACGATGTCAGCCGACTCCATAGCTACGTCGGTACCGGAACCGATGGCGATTCCAATGTCCGCCTGGGCCAGTGCCGGCGCATCGTTGATGCCGTCGCCGACCATCGCTACTTTTTTCCCCTCCGCCTGGAGCGTTTTCACTTCGTTTGACTTGTCTTGCGGCAATACCTCCGCAAGAACCCGGTCGATTCCGACCTGTTTCGCGATGGCTTCTGCAGTTCTCCTGTTGTCGCCTGTAATCATCGCTACTTCCAGACCCATAGACCTCAGTATCTCAATCGCCTTTAAACTGCTTGCTTTTACAACGTCTGCCACTGCGATGATCCCTGCAATTTCCTGGTTCATCGCAAGATACATCGGCGTTTTTCCTTCCTCAGCCAATCTGTCTGACTCTTGTTCCACCGCCGACAAAGAGATCTTCCGGTCATCCATCAGTTTTCTGTTTCCAAGCAGCATCGATATTCCCTGGATTTCTACTTCGATTCCCTGTCCGGGAATCGCATGGAACAAATCGACCTTTGAAAATTCAAGCTCTTCTTTTTCAGCCTCATTGACAATGGCTTCTCCCAGAGGATGCTCAGAACCTTTCTCGGCGGATGCCGCAAGCTGCAGCAGCTGATTTCTTTCCACACCATTTACGGTTAGTATGTCCGTCACTTCCGGTTTTCCTTCTGTTATGGTACCCGTTTTGTCAAATACGATGGTATTGATTTTATGGGTGGTCTCCAACGCTTCCCCTCCCTTGATCAGGATTCCGTATTCCGCGCCTTTCCCGGTACCGACCATGATCGCAGTCGGCGTAGCAAGACCCAGTGCGCAGGGACAGGCGATCACTAGGATCGCAATAAAAATGGTCAGTGAAAATACCAGCGATTCCCCGCTGATGAACCAGGCCAGAAAAGCCGCAACGGCAATTCCGAACACGATTGGCACAAAATATCCGGAAACAATGTCTGCCATCTGTGCAATCGGGGCTTTGGAACCCTGCGCTTCCTCCACCAGCTTTATGATTCGGGCCAGGGCTGTATCGCCGCCCACTTTTGTTGCCTGAAATCGGATCACTCCATTTTTGTTGAGGCTTGCTGCATAAACCTGGTCCCCCGCTTTCTTTTCTACGGGGATGCTCTCTCCGGTAAGCATGGATTCATCTACGGAGGTGTTTCCTTCCAAGACATCGCCATCCACAGGAATTTTCTCTCCCGGCTTCACCAGAATAACATGACCGATTTCCACTTCCTCGATGGGGACCTCATATTCCTTGCCGTCCCGGATCACGATGGCAGTCTTAGGCGCCAGCCCCATCAGCTTCTTGATCGCCTCTGAGGTGCGGCCCTTGGACACGGATTCCAATGACTTTCCGAGGAGGATCAGTGTAATAATCACGCCGGCCGTTTCAAAATAGAGTCCCTCGACTCCATGGAAATTGCCGTTTGCGATCTCATATACGGAATATAAGCTGTAGACGATTGCTGCGGTGGTACCCATTGCGATCAAGGAGTCCATATTGGGACTTCTGTTGAGGATTGCTTTGTAACCAACCGTATAAAAACGGGATCCGGCAATGACGATCGGAATGGTCAACAGGATCTGCAGGATGGAATAATTCAGCGGAAACTGCATCGGGTCCAGTATTGACGGAATCGGAAACCGCAGCCACCAGATCATGGGGCCCATTGCGAAGTACAGCAACGGAACCGCGACCACAGCGGAAACAGTGAATTTTGTCCAAAGGGT
>JAQUYZ010000391.1 GCA_028691625.1 Eubacteriales bacterium | reverse complement strand
AATCCCACCCACGCTGAACATCAGTTATGTCAGCAGCGAAGACGGGATCCTGAAACTAAAGTTTCATGTTTATTTTGCGTAAATCTCTTCCTTATTGATTACATTGATGCCTTTGGCGGTCAGCTCTTCTACCGCTTTTTCCTGATCGTCCACCTTCAGAACGATATAGGGCATTTCCTTTTTTCTCATAATAAAGGAGTAGATATATTCAATATTGATATCTGAATCCCGCAGAACAGAAAAAATCTGATTCAGACTGCCGGGCTTGTCTTCCGGCTCAACGGCGATTACCTTGCTTACCTTTGCAACGATGCCTTCCTTGTTCAGAATCTCAACAGCGCGGTCAGGGTCGTCGACGACGATCCTGAGGATTCCAAACTCGGTGGTGTCGAATACAGCGATTGCACGGATATCGATATTGTGTGCGATTAGAATATCCGTAAGCTGAGACAGGCTTCCTTTTTTATTCGGTATAAAGATTGAAATCTGTTTTATCAACATCTATTTGACCTCCCTCATATCGATTACTCTTTTTGCCTTTCCCTCAAATCGGGCCAGACTTCTCGGTTCTACCAGGTTTACCTTAGCCTCGATTCCCAGTACCGTTCTCAGTTGATGCTTGATCTTTTGGTTCAGGCTCTCCAATAAAGCAAAGGAATCCAGAAGATTTGCATCGACCAGCTCTACATCAACCTCGATCTTATCAAGATAACCCTTTTTAAACACTTTAATCTGATAATGCGGTCCGATTCCGTCGATCTGCAGCAATACATCTTCGATCTGGGACGGGAATACATTTACGCCTCCCAGAATCAGCATATCATCAGATCGACCCTGAATCTTGGACATTCTGACCGTTGTCCTTCCGCATTCGCATTTTTCATAGTGAAGGGACGTGATGTCCTTTGTTCTGTATCGCAGGATCGGCAGCGCTTCCTTTGTAATAGTGGTAATGACCAGCTCTCCAACTTCCCCCTCGCCCAGCACCTTGCCGGTTTTGGGATCGATGATCTCCGGCAGGAAATGGTCCTCGCTGATATGCATGCCTTTTAATGCCGGACACTCTCCGGATACGCCCGGTCCAATGAGCTCGCTCATGCCGTAGTTTTCTGTTGCAAAAAGTCCCCATCGTTCGTTGATTTCATTTCTCATGCTCTCGGTAGAACCTTCCCCACCGAACAAGCCCCATTTCAGGGATAAGTCCCTTTTGGGATCAATGCCCATTTCTGCGGCAACCTCCGCCATATGAAGTGCATAGGACGGCGTGCTGATCAAAGCCGTGGTGCCGAAGTCCTGCATGATCATGATTTGCTTTTCCGTATTTCCGCTGGAAATGGGGATTACAGCAGCCCCAATTCTCTCCAAACCCTGGTGCAGTCCGAAAGCGCCTGTAAACAATCCATAACCGAAGGAAATCTGTGCCGTATCCTCATCGGTCACTCCGGCCATCGTAACAATACGTGCGATCAGCTCGCTCCAGGTAGCCATATCCTTTCTGGTATATCCGACTACAGTCGGCTTGCCGGTCGTTCCTGAGGATGCATGAAACCGGACAATATCTCTTTTGGGCGAGGAAAAGAGTCCAAAGGGATAATTCTTTCGGAAGTCGTCCTTCACCGTAAACGGGATGGCAGACAAATCACCCAGGGACTTGATATCTCCAGGTTCAATTCCCGCCTCCTTCAGCTTTTCCTTATAATACGGAACGTTCTGAAAAACCCTCTCAATTGTCTTCTTCAGCCGTTCCAGCTGAATAGTTTCAAATTCTTCTCTTACTAGAGTTTCTTCTCTGCTCCAGATCTTATTGTCGATCATATCCTACATACCTCCCGGAATTGTAACAAGGTTCTCCCGAATTTGAAAACGATACCTCGGCAAGCAGAAGTATCGTATAAAGTCCTCGGGATAAATTATCAACTTCTAACTACTTACCTACGAATGTAATCATACCACAGAAACGGAAGCCTTTCAAGATTTCTCTGCAATTTCATGGGAAGCCGTATCCTCGTTATAGTAGGATGAGGTGACAGTTGCTGCCAGCTTATTCGTGCTTTTTATATAGCCTTCGCCGTAGATATGGGTCAGCTTTCTCCCTGCAAGATTGGTCTTCACACGGACCACAAATACATCACCAAGGGGAATCGGCCGTATAAAAACGGTTTCCAGCTGAATGGTCGGTGCAAAGCTCTGCCCTGCCAGGAAGCGCGCAAGCAAGCCGGTCACGATATCAAATGCGGCTGCGATCATTCCGCCATGCATGTACCCAACACGATTTTTTTCCCATTCCAATACAGGAAACTCCAACGTCAATGTTTTCTCATCGATGCTGCACTCAACAAATTCAGGCTCCATCATCGCATTGACAGATCCGCTCTGGTTGAGATACATTTTTTCAATTTCGGATTTTATTTCATTTTCCATATCGGTTTGTCCGGCAGTATTCCTTTTCATTCAATCATCCCCGCTTATTGTGTTTTATGAATTAAACTGTACTTTAATATGGATGAGATGTCAATATTATGGTTTTCATTCTGCTATCCTCTGTTTGTTTTCACAGGAATGTGGTATAATTTTTTTATGAAAGAAAGAGTTTGATAGAGGAAAGGAGATACAAACATGAGGAAAGACCCTAGATTTTTTATCTGCAAGCACTGCGGAAATCTCATTACATTACTGGAGGATGCCGGTGTTCCCATCGTCTGCTGCGGAGAAGATATGAAGGAACTGACCGCGAACACTTCAGACGGTGCAACGGAAAAGCATGTTCCTGTTATAGAAGCAG
>JAQUYZ010000390.1 GCA_028691625.1 Eubacteriales bacterium | reverse complement strand
GCGGCGCCTGAGACCGCCTGGAGCTATACCGTGCTCCAGTCAAATCTTTTCACTCTCTCGGAGGACCAGAACGAAAACTATATCCTGATCCATTGCGGGGACATCAACCGGACGATTATCCTGAACCGGGACAACGGGGCGTATCTGACAACCATCGACTGTGTGCTGCCGCAGGACCCTTACCTTTCCGAAGACAACAAAAAGATGTTTTTTCTTGCTGACAGCGGCCTGATGAAATACGATCTGACCACGGGCGTTTATTCTGCGGTTTTGAATAAAAAAGGCTTCCTTGGACGGATAGAAAACGGAAAACTGACCTGTGTGATGCAGGAGAGCGCATACAAATTCTGTATTACGAAGCTGGATCTGAATACGGAGGAGCTTGAACGGATCTTCCTTCCGAGGCTGCCGCTTCAAAATGCGGGAGTCAAGGCGAAGGAGCTGATTCCGGTGGATATGGACTGCACCGGCAAGGTTGCATTTTTGCAGCTTTTTACCGATGATACACATAATCCGTGCGGATACGCTTATTGGTTCGCCGATCCCGGAAACAATTCCGTGGTAAACGGAGCGGGAAGCGAATACAGGGTTCCCGCAGCTTCCGCCGGATTCGTAAAGGACGAGGAAGGAAAAGCAAAGGCACTCTATCAGTTCCACATCAGGCAAACCTCTGCGAATCATGCAAAACCCTACGGACATCTTTTTGTAAGTGAGATCAACGACAGCGGAGCGGCCGGAGCCTGGAGAACGATTTACACGAATGTGGTCAACCATGGCCGCAGAGGAATCATCTACGCGCAATACCACCAGTCGGAAAATGCGGTTTATATCACCCAGGGCAGTGAATTTGACGGAGTAACGGGGATCGATGCGGGAGCCGCCGCGAAGATCAGCCTTCCCTCCTGGTCAGCGGCAACCGGAGTGCTGCCGCCCGGCTGGGACAATCTGGAGGAAGCAGCCGAACCTTGTGGAGGCCTGGTCAAAACCTGCTATATTAATACCGGTCTGAAGGGCGGGGAAAATCGGGTAAAGCTTTACAACTACCCCATGACGAAGGAGCAAAGTGCGATCCGGGGGATCAGGAAACAATCAGAAACGAGGGCGGGAATCAAAAGTTATCTTGCATCGGTCAGCGAAACAGGAGAACCGTTGTCCCAGGCAGTAAGGGAGTTGGCGGAAAAGCTTTCCCTGAATGAAATCACAGCGAGGATTGCCGATATTGCAGAGGATATCCCGGCCCGGATCAAAGAGAGCATCCGGCAGGGCGACCCCATGCTGCACCTGTCGGGTAATGCTGGAAATATAGCCAAAGCATGGAAGGAGGTACAGCTTCAGCCAAGCTGCAGCTATCAGTATACCTACAGCCTGAAAACATCGGGGCCCGCCGTGGATCTGTTCTCGATCAGAGTCGATAATCTAAATCCTGCGGCGAACGAAAGCCTGTACTATAAAGAGGCCGTTGACGCGGTCAATTATGCGCTGCCGGGAGCGTCAAGTCCGTATATCACAACCTATACGAGCGGTTTTGGAAACGAGGGGAGCAGCTACCCGTACCCTGGGATTGCGACAGGTTTGCGTTCCGGAGAGCAGCAGAATCTCTGTTCCTTCTCCGTCTATCTTGCGAAGCCGGGGTATGTCGAATTTGATTACTACTCATATCTCTATGGCAGCGGAGCTGCAAGCAGGGTTTTAGTAAACGGCGGTACAGGAGAAACCAATCCATCCGGCGGGCATCGCCTTATCTATTTCCCTGCGGGAACCCATACCATATCCTTTTATTCCTACGGTGTGTCGGTGATCGGATTCACCAATGTGCAGATCGGCTATCTTTATTCGACGGATCAGGCCGCTTCGCCGAATGGCAGTATCGGGTCGCGGGGAACGGTAACGGGAACCTTTGAAGGGCCGCGCCAGCTCGCGCTGAAGAAAACAAAGCTGGCCGAGAGCGTCATTTCCACAGATGCGACCACATACCTGGCTGTTTCCTCCGGTGCCAACATCAGCAAAGGACCGAATTATGTCTTCCTTTCTTCAAAGCTGAATATCGGAGCAAACGGATTGATCAGAATCAATGCACCTGCCGATAAGATGATGTTTGTTTCATTTGATTATGGCGTAAATTCAAATTACGCATATTCCACGGCAACCGTCCTGGGAAATGCGGCAGAAATGGGAAGGGGCAGATACCTGATCCCCCCCGGAGGATATTGGGGAATCCAGACGAGAAACATGCAGTGCTCATCAAACGGCGGATCCAGTGTGTATGTAACCAACATCCAATACGCCCTACTAACCAGCGGGCAAAATGGTCTGACCATCAACACGCCCTATATTACCGGAGACTTAAATGTTCTGATTAAAGACGTGACGCTGAACGGGAGTCAGCCGGAGTTCATCGAGATCAGGAACGTATCCGGCAGTTACCACTTCAGCAGAGTATCAGATGCAGGCGCTTGCGGCGGCACAAGAAGCGCAGTCCTTGCGCTCACAACGGAAAAAGCCGGAAGCAATTTTGACGGGTATCTTTCCGACTTCCTGATTTCCATTGTCTCCAGCGGACAGGCTCAACAGGTTCACCGGGAATGCTTTTTCTCTCAAAGGGAAGCGGAAAGCAGCGGCTGGAGCTTCTCCGGGTCAGGGGACAGCTTTGCGCGGATCGAGTCACCTCCGGCCAGTGAAGAAGAGGAAGACCCGCCGCTGGTTTACAAAAAAGGGCAGCTTGTTGCGTATACTATATCCTACGATGATTATGAAAATGATCCAAGCAAGCGGCAATACTGGAG
>JAQUYZ010000389.1 GCA_028691625.1 Eubacteriales bacterium | reverse complement strand
GCTTCCAGTGTTCATGGCGGAGACACCGGGGCAGGTGATCCGACTGCTGAAGCAATATCAGAAAACGGTCATCTGTACCTCGCCAAGCTGCAGCAGATATTATTATGAGGCCGACTTAAAAGAGAATGCGGCGGTTATCATAGGAAATGAGGGCAACGGAGTCTGTGACGAATTTATGAAGGGTTCAGATCTGCTGATCAAGATCCCGATGGAAGGAACCATAGAATCCCTCAACGCCGCGGTATCGGCCGGTATTCTCATGTACGAGTCGGTACGGCAGAAGAAGGAACAGTAGAATAATGAGTAAATTAAAATAGAAATGGAGATCGTTTTATGCAGAATCAATTGATGAAAATTTTGCAGGAAGCAAAGGAACAATTGCAGAACGCTTCCACAATCATTGAAACAGAGGAGATCAGAGTCAAGCTCCTCGGAAAAAAGGGTCAACTGACGGAAATCCTGCGTTCCATGGGCTCTCTCAATCCTGAGGAAAGAAAAGAGTTCGGAAAGGCGGCCAATTCAGTCAGAGCTGAAATCGAAGCACTTCTGGAGGAAAAGTTTGCGTCCATGAAGGAGCTTCAGAAGGCAGATCAATTTATCAAGGAGAAGATCGATGTAACAGAGCCGGGCGTCAAGTCTGAGCTTGGTGTGAAGCACCCAATCACGATCACGATAGAAGAAATCTCCCGAATCTTTATGAGGATGGGTTTCAGTATTGCGGAAGGACCCGAGGTTGAGACGGTTTTCAATAATTTTGATGCATTGAATTCACCGCAGAACCACCCTTCCAGGGATATGTCGGATACCTTCTACATTACCGAGAATATACTTCTGCGTACCCAGACTTCGCCGGTTCAGGCCAGAACGTTGATGAAGGAAGAGCCTCCCATTAAGATCATATCACCGGGACGCTGTTTCCGCGTCGACACTCCGGACGCCACCCATTCTCCGATGTTTCACCAGGTGGAAGGCCTGTTGGTGGATGAAGGGATCACAATGGCCGATCTGAAGGGAACGCTGAATTCCTTCGCGAAACAACTTTTCGGCTCCAAAGTAAAGACAAAATTCAGACCTCATTACTTTCCCTTCACAGAGCCGAGCGGAGAAATGGATGTTTCCTGCTTCAAGTGCGGCGGCGTAGGCTGCAGATTCTGCAAGGGGAGCGGCTGGATTGAAATTCTGGGCTGCGGGATGGTTCATCCCAATGTATTAAAGGTAGGTCACATTGATACGGAAAAGTATACCGGATTTGCTTTCGGAATGGGCGTGGAACGGATCGCCCTGCTCAAATATGAAATCGAAGACATCAGACTGCTTTATGAAAACGATATGCGTTTCATTCAGCAGTTTAAATAGGGGGTAGAAAACATGTTAGTACCTATCGAATGGTTAAAAGAATACACAGACATCAAGACCGGCATTGAGGAATTCTGTGAAAGAATGATCATGTCCGGCTCCAATATTGAAACCGTGGAGCGTTTCGGAGAAGGCATCGAAAATATCGTGGTCGGAAAAATTGTGGATATTGAAAAACATCCCGACGCTGACAAGCTGCTGGTGACACAGATCGACATCGGCGAAGAGAATCTGATCCAGATCATCACAGGGGCAGACAATATCTTCGAGGGCGCTTATGTTCCGGTCATTCTCCATGGCGGAAAGCTTCCCGATGGCAGAGTCATCAAGAAAGGCAAGCTGAGAGGCCTTGAATCCAACGGCATGCTGTGCTCTTTGGAAGAACTGGGCTTTGAAGACAAGGTGATTCCGGTGCCGCTGAGGGACGGGATCTGGATCCTTGATAAAGAATACCCCCTTGGAATGGAGATTGAAGATGCGGTGAACCTGAAGAACACCGTCGTTGAATTTGAGATCACACCAAACCGGCCGGACTGCCTTTCCATGATCGGGATGGCGAGGGAAGCTGCTGCAACCTTCGGCGGGAAAATCAAGTACCCGGAAACAGAGTGCCGGAAGGAAGAGGGCAAGGCGAAGGATTATATTGAGATCGAAATCAAAAAGCCGGAGCTTTGCAGACGATATGTTGGAAGAGTCGTAACAGACGTTAAAATCGGCCCGTCTCCGCTTTGGATGCAGAAACGGCTGATGTTTTCCGGAATGAGACCGATCAACAACATCGTTGATATCACAAATTATGTGATGCTGGAATACGGTCAGCCGATCCATGCCTTTGATATCAGAGATATCGCAGACAGCAAAATCATTGTTGACACTGCCGGGGAAGGAGAATTATTCACCACACTGGACGGAACCGAAAGAAAGCTCAGCAGCAGCATGCTGATGATCAAGGACGGGCAGCGCAGCGTGGCCATCGGCGGTGTGATGGGAGGTCTGAATTCCGAAATCAAGGACGATACGCAAACCATCCTAATCGAATGCGCAAACTTCAACGGCGACAGCATCCGTTCCACCTCCAAGAAACTGGCACTCCGTACAGAAGCATCTTCCAGATTTGAAAAGGGAATCGATCCCAATCTGTGTGAGGCAGCCGCTGACAGAGTATGCAGACTCATCGAACTGCTGGGTGCCGGTACCGTGACCAGAGGTTCTGTTGATGTGTATCCGACAAAACCGGAAGGCTGTTCGGTGACGGTCCGCGTTGACCGCGTCAATGCGGTTCTCGGTATCGACCTGTTAGGCAAAGAGATGGAAGATATTCTGGAAAGCCTGGAAATGACAGTTTCCCGTCTTGGGAATACCATGAGGGTGACCCCTCCGTCCATCCGCCTGGATCTGCAGGAGGAGATCGATTTTATTGAAGAAATCGCCAGAATCTAT
>JAQUYZ010000012.1 GCA_028691625.1 Eubacteriales bacterium | reverse complement strand
CAAGGCTTGTCAGATCAGAAGAGATCTGAGCAGGACAGAGGGGTATCAGGCCAACATCAAGCATGCCCAGTCTTCTGTGACCAACACCGAATCCACTTTGTCCCATATGGAGGAACTGATTCAGGAAGCAAAGGTTAAGATCATGATCGGCAGCACAGGGACTTCAAGCGGAGACGAACGAAAAATCGTTGCGACCGAGCTCCGGAGTATTCAGAATCAGCTGCTGCAGTCGCTCAATTCGCAGGCCTCAGACGTGTACTATTTTGGAGGTTCCAATACGGATGAGGCACCATTCACCTTGGACGCAAACGGAAAGCTTGAATATAACGGCATCCTTCTTAGCACGAACATTGCAACGGAAATGGATACTCTTAACGATTACCGTAAGGATTCCATGTATGTGGACATCGGACTGGGGCTCAGGATGAATGGTACCGATGTGGACCGAGGTTCTGTTTTCCAATATTCCATACCCGGAATTAATGTCGTCGGCAGCGGAACAACAACCCTGGAGGACAATACAGTGGTTTCCAACAATCTCTACGACCTGTTGGGTCAGATCGCCACAGAGCTGGAATCCGGCAGTTATAGCACAAGTGTTGTCAATGAGCTGAGCGGAAAGTTGAACGAAGCTGCGAAGGAAATCATTTATAACATGACCGAAGTAGGATCCAGGAACTCCTATCTTGAGTTTATGGCAGATCGTTTCGAAACCCGGACGCTGGATTTGCAGGAGAACCAGGTGAATGTGGAAGGTGCTGACCCCGCCAGTACGATCATTAGATTCAAATCTCAGGAGGTTGCTTACAACGCAGCACTGCAAATGGGAACGAAAATTATTCAGCCGTCAATCTTTGACTTTATGTCTTAAAATATAGCGAAGCGAGCTAACGACAAATTTAATACAAGGGAGGTGATTTTCATGAAGCCGCTCATTACAATTGAGACTGTACCGATTTCAATCGAATATGTCGAAAAAAGAACGACGCATACGGCATCGCAGTCAGCAAGTCTGCGCATATCACAGCAGGATAACAGGATGACGATTCAAAGCAGTCCGATCAATATTTCACTGACGGATACGTTTGAACCCGGCCCCCCTGGTGACTGGAACAATCTCTCCTATACAGCGACCGCTCAGTATTCCGGCAATGGAAACATCAGCATGAATGTTCAGATGGAAAGTCAAAGAACAAATGCATTGAAATATAACCAGATCAGCAGGGGGATCGACAATATCATCGATAGTATACCGCAGACTCCAGCGAAAGCTTCCGCATTTAAATTTGAAAGCATGCAGATCAATTTTGATATGAGTCAGCTAGCCGGCGGTCTTCCGAGCGTAGATAACCTAGACACAAGTTTTCTTCCGCCGGATTTAGAGTTAAAAGTCGTTGAACGGCCAAAAGTGATTATCAAGTATGTCGGCGGGCCTCTGTATATTCCGAAAAGTGCTGATCCGAATTACGTCCCGCCGGAGGATTTCAATCAGGTCTTTGACGGCAAATCAAACTTTGACGTCAAAGCGTAAGGAGGCTGTAACTCATGAAAATCAACACAAGAGATTTTGGTGTCATTCAGGTTGAGAATGATGCGGTATACGAATTCTCCGACGGAGTATACGGATTTGAGGAGGATAAAAACTTTGCAATCTTTGAACAGGCTTTTGAGGATGTTTCTTTTCTATACCTGCAGTCCATCGATCACCTAATCCCATGTTTTCTGGTGTTTGAGCCCTGGGATCTGTACCCGGATTATCAGCCGGTGCTGTCGAAAGAGGATATGGCTGCCTGCCAGGTTGACAACATCGATGATCTGATTTTTCTGGTTATTGCCAGTGTTCCTTCCACCATCGAGGAGCTTTCGATCAATGTGAAAAGTCCTGTTGTATTAAATCCGAAAACGGGAAAGGCACGACAAGTCATATTGCAGAATCCGGACTATAAAGTAAAGTATCAGCCTTTTCAAAAGGATGGAAAGGCAGGTGCCTGATGTTAATAATCAGTAGAAAAGCCGGTGAATCCATTGTGATTTCAGATAATATCAAGATCACCATCTCTTCCCTTTCCAGCGACAAGGTTGCCATCGGGATCGACGCTCCGAAGGAAGTCAAGGTGGTTCGCGAGGAGCTAATCGAGACAATCGAAGCCAACATCGCTTCCAACGAAAAGGTTGAGCAGGCTGGGTTTAAAAATATTGCCGATTTAATCAAAAATAAAAAAATTATTGATGATAAATAACTAAAGTATATACGGCCTTTGCCGATATATATCTCGAAGCAATAAAGCTTTGTCAAAAATGATTTTCTCAGCGTACGGGAGAAAATCAAAAATCTATAGTACTAGCCGAGAAGGATCTCGGTAAAATGTTTCAAGGAGGAAACTAAAATGAGAATTAATCACAATATCGCAGCAATGAACACTTACAACAAGCTGACAGCCAACAACTCAGCGACTTCAAAGTCACTGGAAAAGTTATCATCCGGTCTTAAGATCAACCGGGCCGGCGACAACGCAGCAGGACTGGCGATCAGTGAAAAAATGAGAAGCCAGATCAGAGGTCTCGACCAGGCTTCCAGCAATGCAAACGACGGTATTTCACTCATCAACGTGGCTGAAGGTGCATTAAGTGAAACTCACAGCATCCTGCAGAGAATGAGAGAACTGGCAGTTCAGTCATCCAACGATACCAACACTACCGATGACCGTGCAGAAATGCAGAAGGAAATCGATCAGCTGACAGCTGAAATCGACCGTATCGGCAACACAACCGAATTCAACACAAAGAAACTCCTGAACGGCGGAGCCGGACTCAGCACAACCTTTACAACTGAAACAGTCAGCGGAAACGCGATCGACTGGGTCAATGTAACCGGCGGAACCAGCGAAACAGCCAGTTCAGGATCGATCGCCATTGTCAGCGCTGCCGCAGCCACAGGAGCTACAACAGGTGCAATCACAGTAGCCACAACCGTGGGAGCTAAAACATTTACGATCAATGGATATTCTTTAAGCTATACGGCTACCGGTACAGCAACCACCGACACCGTCGCCCTTTATGATTTGATCAATGCCAATTCCGACAAACTGGGAGTTGTAGCTACAAAGAACGCCAGCAACACCACGCTTACAATTACGACAACCAACGTCGGCTCAGCCGCCGAACTGTCAATTACTTCTGACGACGGGGATATCGCAACAGCGGCTACAATCGCTACTCAGCTTGCGACACCAGCCAACTTAGGAAAAGATGCTTCCATTTCTGAAGCAACCATCGCCGCCAACTATATCGCACGCGGTAATACCATTACGGTTACCGGCGGCAGCTACAAGGGAATGGAACTCCAGTTCAACGGAAGCGTAATGAGCACAACTGCAGCCTCGAACTTAGCGACAGCAACGATTACCGGAAACGGTGTACTTGCACTGCAGATCGGTGCGAACTCAGGCCAGGAAATGAGCGTTTCCATGCAGGACATGAGATCCAGCGCGCTCGGAGTAAACGCTCTCAACGTTACCTCCCAGGCCAATGCAAAAGCTGCTATGACTACCTTGGACAGCGCAATCAGGACAGTTTCCAGCGAAAGAGCCAAGCTCGGCGGTTACCAGAACAGACTGGAACACACGATCAACAATCTGGGAACGACTTCAGAGAACTTGAGCGCATCCGAATCCCGAATCAGAGACGTTGATATGGCTAAGGAAATGATGGACTTCACAAAGAACAACATCCTTTCGCAGGCAGCTCAGGCAATGCTTGCACAGGCCAATCAGCAGCCACAAAGCGTACTTCAGTTATTACAATAATATAACAGAAGGCATAAGATCTACACATCGGCAAAAGCCACCCGAAAGGGTGGCTTTTGCTTTCCAGAAGTGATATAATAGCATCATTCGGGTTATAATTTCGGAAAGAAAGCAGGAATACTATGGATTTCATTACGTCAATAGAAGAAATTGAGACGTCGCTATTCGGATTTGACATCAAAACCGGGATGCGGCAATTTGAATCATTGACAGAGGCGTTGATCCGGATCAGCGGATGCCTCGACCAATCCGCTTTGCCGGAGCTTTTCAATATCATAAACGTGATCAATTCATCCCTGGAGAACAAGGATTACCTGTTATTCAACGATCTGCTGGAATATGAGCTGAAACCATTTCTTAGCGATTATATAAGCTGAACGGAGATTATTTGTATGGATCAATACCAAAAAAATTTAAGCTTCTTTAAGGAAAAATCAATTTTTATCTACAACTGCCTGCAATCAGATAAACCAAGATTCGATTCCAAAGTATCCGTGATGGATCCCTTGAATATAAAAGTGGAATATGATGCGAAAGCATGTTATATTCACAGTCTGTATAATACGGGCAGAGAAGCGTTCGAGATGTTTTCCAAGACTGATCCAGGTGTTGAAACGATTGTGGTATTCGGAGCAGGCCTGTGGCATTGTTACAATGATCTAATTTCCCATTTTAAACAATTAATACAAATCGTTGTAATAGAACCCGATTTGAATCTTTTCAAAGCGATTTTAAATTTTGTCGACATAGAATCCCTGCTCAATCAATGCCCGATTACTTTTTTGATAAATCAGCAGAAGGAAGACGTCATTGAAACGCTTTGGAAGTTTTTCAATGCAAATATTTCCATGAAGATGGAATTCGTTTACAATCTGTCTTATCGGAGCTTATATGCGGATTACTACCATTTTATCCATCGGGGAGTTACTTTAAAAATAAAAAGCTGCCTGATCAATACCGCGACGGAAAAGACGTTCACGTTTCAATGGGCGGAAAACACAGCAAGAAATTTCAGGCACAATGCATTGCCCTTAACAAAATTTCGTCATTGTTTTGCCGGGCTGCCGATCATAATCGTTTCGGCGGGTCCTTCATTGAACTATAATATGCATTTCTTAAACCAGGTAAAAGACAAGGCGGTCATCATGGCGGTCGGATCCGCCGTCAAGATACTGGACAGCAACGGTATTGTCCCGCACTTTCGTATGGCAATCGATCCGGGTGAGCATGAGCTCAATGTTTTCAGTCATATCGATACGGGCGCGGCTCCCTTGATTTTTTCCGACAGATTGTATCATGAAATCCTTGATCAATATAAAGGCAGTAAAATCAGAATGCTGATGGATAACGATTATACCGGCCAATATATTTATGAAAAACTATACCATGACAGGTTTACGATAACAAGCGGGTTTTCTATTGCGAATATCGCTATGGATGCGGCTGTCAAACTGGGATTTACGAAGATAATCCTGATCGGCCAGGACTTATGCTATACGGAAGGCAGCCTTCATGCCAGGGGGAGCTGGTGGTTGGATCAGGGAATCGATGAAAGCGACAGCAAGTATATCAAAACTGTGAACAGCCTGGGAGAAACCGTCTACACAGACAAGCCCTTTCTTGGCATGAAGGGTATATTTGAAGACTTCATTCTGGCAAATCCGGACAGGACCTACATCAATGCAACGGAAAGAGGTCTTACCATTTCAGGCGCCGTTAACAAACCTATGGATAAGGTGATTGAGGAGGATTTGGCAGAAACAGCTGATATTGACCGGCGGATAGAAGATATATTAACTCAAAATCAACTGAACGACCTTGAATGGAAGCAAAGACTGACAGAATTAAATCTGGAGGGCCAGATCAAAGAATTAAATAATTTGAACGAGCTTCAGTTAACAAGACTGAAAAAGCTGAAAAAAAGCTTCGATCGCGGAGCAGGGATCAACAAGCTGAAGTCAGAGCTTGAATATATTGACAAAAATATTACGCATCCGATGCAGAACAACGAACTCTACAAGGTCGCCGTCTTTCGGTCTTTGAATGTTTTTATCTATGCTATACGAATAAAATATCAATACTACGACCAGGATGAAGTGAAAGCCGTTGAAAACAAAATTGACCGCCTGCTGAGCGAAGCCGCTGTATTGAAACAGTATCTTGACGTACTGGCAGTCAATTATTACAGAACATAGTTCCTGATTAGCTCCGTAACTCTGAGCACTTCTTCATCTGATAAACCATAATACATCGGGATCGACAGGATTCCCTGGTAAAAATCCCGGGCTCTGCCGTTCCCGCTTTCTTTATGTGCGCGGGAATAAAAGGGCTGATCGCTGGCAGGGATATAGTGGACCTGCACGCCGATCCCGTTCCTGTGCATATATTCATAGAGGTCTTTTCTGTCTGTCCCGCGATCCAGCAGGATCGGATATAAATGATACGAATGCAGATTGTCCGGCTTTATGCTTAAGTCGGATTTTCTATTCAAGTTTTCCTCCGTCCAATGATCGCTGAAATGCGGAGGCAGAGTGATCCATCCAATCCCGTTCAGTTCCCTTTCGTAAAGCCGGGCGATTTGATTTCTCCTGAGCAAGACCCGATCAATTCTTTTCATTTGAGAAATACCCAGCGCGCATTGTATGTCCGTAATGCGATAGTTGTATCCCAGATCCTGCATTTCATAGTACCAACCGCCGTGAGGCTTCTCCAGAAATGCTCGGGGGTCTTTGGTAATGCCATGGTTTCGAAACAGTAATAACTTTTCATAGTAATTCTTATCGTTTGTCAGGATCATGCCGCCTTCTCCGGTCGCTATATGTTTTACCGGATGAAACGACAGGACGGTCATATCTGCAAAATCCGCGATCCCATGCCCTTCTCGTCTCGCCCCTAATGCGTGGGACGCGTCATGAATAATGCAGATATTGTTTTCTGTTACCTTGGGCAAATTTCTGATCGCTTTGATATCTGCCGGATATCCTGCATACGATACAGGAGTAATCACTCTTGTACTCTCAGTTATGGAATCCTCTATCATTTCAATGTCAATACAATATGTATCCAAATCAATATCAACAAACTTCGGTGCACCGCCACAGTACAGCCCTGCATTCGATGTTGCCGCAAAGGTAACAGGAGTTGTAATATACTCCCAATACAAATCTTTAAACGTATTATAATTATTTAAGGTCGGTTTGCGAAAGCTTAAAAATGTATTGATATTCCCTATTGTTTTCCCATGTTTCCCAAATGGGATTTTAGTACTCACATAATACGCACCGTGCAGCGCTGCTGTTCCGCTTGAAAATGCAACCGCATACCTGCACTTGTGATAGTTCGCAACAAGATTCTCAAATTCAATAATTTGAGGGCCTTGCGTCAACCAATCAGACTTCAGCACATCAATAACAGCATCGATATCGTTTTGTTCAATATATTGTCTTCCATATGGAATATCAGCCATTTTAAAAGCACCTCCCTCTTCTTTATAT
Source organism: Eubacteriales bacterium (assembly GCA_028691625.1). GTDB lineage: Bacteria > Bacillota > Clostridia > Peptostreptococcales > Anaerovoracaceae > Anoxybacterium. The sequence goes on along the minus strand of JAQUYZ010000012.1, from coordinate 5,519 downwards.
AATTAGATCTCGATTAAATCCCAGAACAGAGGTGTGCCTCTATTCACATCTTTGATAAATTTTTTGCCCGCGAGTTCGTCAAAATATTTAGGGCTGATTCCATGGCCCGGCCTGATCGACCTTACATTTTCCCTGGTAATACGATCGCCCTTTTTCACATCGCTGACGATAAAAAGAGAGCGAGCAAATTCCCTTGTTTTCATTTTACTCTCGTCAAGCTCGTAAGAAACCTCCCCGATTATTTGTTCTGTTTTTCTTATGTTTGAAACCATTTCCCGAAATTCATCGGCATCCGTTGAAAAATCGGCATCAGGACCGCTGATGCTATGGTCGAGGATAAAGTGTTTTTCAATCATGGAAGCCTGCATCGCCGCTGCGATTACTGCGGCCTCATGTCCCAGGGAATGATCCGATAAGCCGGCTTTAACGCTGAAACGGTTTTTAAAGTCCGACATCATAGCGAGGTTCGAATGTTCCGCTTTTGCCGGATACTCGACGACACACTGCAGCAAGGTTATATCACTGCTGCCCTGTCTTCTGCACGCATGTACCGCCTCTTCAATCTCTTCCAGAGTGGCGATACCGGTTGAGATAATCATCGGTTTGCCTTTTGATGCAGCGTATTCAATCAGCGGGATATCGGTTATCTCACAGGATGCTATTTTATAGCGAGGTGTATGAAGCGATTCCAAAAGATCCACCGCCGTAAAATCAAAAGGCGTTGAAAATATTTCAATACCGATATCTTTCGCATAATCAAAAAGCTCCTTATGCCATTCCCAAGGTGTACAGGCTTCCTGGTAAACGTGATACAGGGTGAGACCATCCCAGAGGGTTCCGTGATTGATCCTGAAATACTCGTTATCACAATCGATTGTGATCGTGTCCGCCGTATAGGTCTGAATTTTAACGGCATCGGCTCCAGCCTCTTTGGCCGCTTTGATTGTTTGCTTCGCAATATTGATATCATGCCCGTGGTTGGCAGAGATTTCAGCAATTATCTCGATTCCTTTTAACATATCGAATCCTCCGGTACAATACTCTTCATTTCATCCCAAAGAAGCCACTTTTTCGTTCCGCTTTTCACATATTCTTCTGTCTTCTCAGGACCAATATTCATTAGCGCATCTAAGATCGATAAGTAAGGGATGAATTCTCTTGTATTACCAATCTGTCTGTATGGCAGCGGCTTGAAATCCTGGAAGGATACGGATATATCTTTGAGAGGGAAAACTCCGTCTAAAAGCATGTACTCAAAAGAACCTCTTGCGCATAAATACTCTGCAGCGTTACACCACCTGAGCAGCTCCTCAACTCTCTCAGAGCGAACTTTGTCTGAGGGCAATTCGGAACTGTACCGAAACTCACCTTTGTAATTTAATAATTTACTTACATATTGAATAAAAGCAATATTCTGAGCAGCAATGTTATCAGCCGTTCCCAGCAGCCATGTTTCTAACCAGGGCGCTAAATCATTATAAAACGGCGCCTTTGCGTAATTTGATTGAATCCGCTTCCACATCTTGATACGCCAATTGGGTTCGCCGTCAATTTTAACCTGATTTAAAGGCGACAAAAAAGAAATCCTTTTCATTACCGGCACGGTATACCATCCAATCTGATCTTTATTAAGAAATAATCTGTTCCGTTGATGGTAGCTTTGAGCCGAAAACTGAAAATCATCCAGAAGTATAAAAATGTCTGATTTCAGGATCAGTTCAAAAAATCCCTGCCATGGTAAAAATGAGGGCTGCATCATGGCTGCTTTCATATTATTTCCCCTCAGGAGCCTGCGGCCTCACTCCGATTTTTCTGGCCGGGCTGCCAACGTAGATTCCCCATGGTTCCGCATCCGTGTTAATAAAACTGCCTGCTCCGATCACCGCGCCTTCACCTATTGTAATATTCGGCATTAAGGTGCAGTTCGCTCCAATGTAAACGTCATCTTCTACGACCAGTCTTCCATATAATGCGTGGGCAGTCCCTTCACCCAATCCATCGACCATCTTTAATCCTTCGGTATGGGAGTAAACGGCAGTTAAAAGAACAGATCCCGGTCCTATGGAAACGCGGTCTCCGACGATTAACTCCCCACCTCCCCATACTACAACATGCGGCTGAACGTCAGTATATTTTCCAATCTTAACGCCCTGGCCACCCCAAAAGAATACAAAGTCCCGGACCCTGCAAGAATCACCCAGTTCCACAACGCCTGGATTGGCAATCTTCGCAAGAGGCATTATGCGAACTCCTTCACCGCATCTTTTTAAAAGAGCTTTTACGTTCTCTCCCATCATTTCAATTCCTTCAATATTGAATTCTTTCATCCTTCCCTCCTGCAATTTAGCATTTTCATTTCTTCATACTCACTTCATCATTTTCTGACATCATTCGTTTGCGTTTCTCTACCAGATAACTGAACCTACCTGTATCCATCTCTTTTCTGTAATCTGCTATCATTTCAGCGAAAGAATATTCAGGCGCCCAGCCAAAATCCTCTTTCGCCTTGCTGATATCATAGAAATATGCTTCGATATTGTTTGATTTTTCCGGCAGAAAGACGAATTCCGGCCGGGATCCCTGGGGCCAAAACTCATGGGCAATGGATTCTGCCTCTTCCTTCAATGTGGATGCTTTTCCTGATGAAATATTGTAAAGACCGGTTATATCCCCCTTTTTCAAAGCAAGTACAAACGCAGATACAACATCTTTCACATATATGATATCTCTCCCCCTCGTACTGTCGCCCCACACCTCAAGCGGCTTCCCTTGCAATGCGTTGTCAATAAAAATCTGAAATCCTGTTTTGAGCGGTTTTCCGTCTTTATATATTTCCGTGTGCGGTCCATACCCGTAAACAGGGGGTAGTCTGAATATGACGCCCTTTAAACCAAAGGCTTGATTGTAATGCAGGATGCAATCAACTGCCGCGCTTTCCGATATACTGAAGACAGCATAATCTCCCGTATATTTTATCGAACGACCATCGCTTTCTTTGATGGCAGTCCCTTCTTTTTCTTTCCAAAAACCTTGCGTGTTCCTGTGTGAACTTGTATAAAAATACTTTCTTACACTGTTTTTCGAACAAAAGCCCAGCAGATTGAGCGTACCAATCACATTTACTTTAAAGTAGTCGGTTGGATCATACTTGCTTGCACTTACATTTGCCGGCTGAATACAAGCTAAGTTGATTACTGCCTCGATGGATTCTGTTGGCAATTTGTCGAGACTTGTCTTATCAGTGATATCAATGTGATAATAAGGTATGCCAATATTCTCATAATAGGATGCTCCAAAGTCAGATAGATCGGCCGCGATTACGCTATAGTTTTCCTTGATTAGCTGATCAATTAAATAAGTACCAATAAACCCTGCCGCTCCAAAAACAATAATCATTATTTTTCTTCTCCTAGTATCACTTTGATGAGTTCTTCTGTACCTCCGCCAATATCCATACGAATAATATGTTTCTGGTCAGGATATGTGAAATCCTGATTCGCAATGGTTTCCAACAGGGTATCCGCTTCTTCCGGATCTATCATTTTAAAGAAATCCTGATAGGTTTCTTTTTGCAGCGTATTTTGAGGCATAAGCACAACCGGCGTCCCGACATACAGCGCCTCAAAAGTCGAAAGACCGGGCGAGGTAATGACCAAATCCGCTTTGTACATTAATTCGGCCACATTGGATACATCTCTTTGGATGCTGATGTTATTATTTTTTATGCCAACAGCCAGCACTTCATCCAGAGATGCGGAGTGTCCAAATCCTGCGCCTAAAATAACGTCTATGGTATAATTTATCTGCTGCTTTAACAACTCTTTCACCGCTACAGTAGTCATATTCGCAGGATCGCTTCCCCCGAACATAATCAGTATGTTGTTAACCGTTTTGGCTCTTTCTTTTTTCTTACTTCTGTATTCATGAAATTCTTTCCTAAAGATCCAGTATGCCGGTCCATAGTAATACAGTGTTCCTGTCTCATGATCTATATAATGAATATTTTCAAAATTGCTTCCGATCCCCGCAGTAACAGCAATATCGGCATGCTTATTTGCATTGGTCAGGTTTGAAAAAATAACAAGCTTACGAATTCCAAGCAATTGAATCTCTTGTGCCAGGCGCTCCGACGCGTCGATTTTGTCAATGATAACAATATCCGGCGTATTTTTCATTAGAAAGTTCCGGATTTCAGTATCATCCGCCAGTTTAAAAACATGAAACCCTGCATTCTGTATTTTATTTACGATTGCAGTATCGCTTTTGGTTAAAAAGGTTATTTTGGCCAGGCCCGTCAATAAGGAAGCAAAAGAAATTGATTGATAGACATTTCCCAAGCCCGCTTTATTACCGCCGTCCACAATAAAAGTTATCTTCATAATTTTAACATCCTGCATTCCATGGCAAATTTGAATTTATTACCAAGCGGTCCATCCGCCGTCGACACAAATATTCTGCCCGGTAATATAGCTTGAAGCATCGGATGCAAGTAAAACCAAAATGCCCTTAAGCTCATCTGGCTGCCCGATTCTTCCAAGCATTGATTTTTCTGATAAGCGTCCGACAAATTCTTTGTTCTGCTGTACTGCCGGATTGGGAAACGATCCTGGAGAGATCGAGTTTGACCGGATTCCATATTTTGCATAATATGCGGCTACGTATCTCGTAAATTGGATAATAGCAGCTTTACCCGCTCCGTAATTAGCCGGATTATTGAGAGTAACGTCACCCTGGTACAGAGCCGGGTTTGGCGCGATCATTCCATACATTGAGGCGATATTGATAATGCTGCCTTTTTTTTGTGTTTTCATTTGAGAAAGCACTTTCTGAGTCAGTCGAAAAACACCATTGATCGAACCATCTATTCCAATATCCCATGTTTCATTATCAAAATCTTCCAGAAATCCCATTGTGCCAAGGCATGCATTGTTTACAAGAACATCGATGCTTCCGAATTCACTGACAATACGGTTTACTCCTTGTTCAATGTCGCCGGGATATGTGAAATCCAGCTTTATTCCGCTGCAGCTTGTCCTGTAAGTATCGCTTAAGCTTTCGGCGGCGCGATTTGCTCTGTCATAATCCGTGGATGTAAGGATTACATTCGCTCCATAGGCGGCCAGGCCCTCACACATTGCGCTGCCCAAATGGCCCGTGCCTCCGGTGATTAAAACATTTTTCCCCGTTAAATCAAACAGATCCCCCATCCTTTTCAAGTACCTCTCTTTCGCTTGCTTTGCATCTATACTATTTTACCTTTCGTTGCTCTATGTTTGCATTTAATCCGGTTAATTCCGGATGTTCCTTCAGATAACACATAACATCCTTCAGAAAGAAATCATGCTTTCCTTTGAAAAAATGTGTGTATATCTCACGCATAAGCATGAAATCCTCAGCAGTGTCGACAGTAAGCCTGTAATTTGAAAAATCCGATTCACCTGACAAGCAGCCGATACTGTTTTGCCTATAATACATGTAAGGCGTGACGTGTTCTTTCTCATAGGGCTCCTCTGCACATT
>JAQUYZ010000388.1 GCA_028691625.1 Eubacteriales bacterium | reverse complement strand
GCAGGGAAATCCATGCCCAGTATGTCCTGTCAAAGCCGGATGAAATCAAAAAAGCGATCAAAAGCCAGACGAAGGATATCTTTGAATCGGAAAATCAGGAGAAAGGGTCTGTCCTGACCATTGTATCTCTCGACCTGGATCAGCCGAGGAAGCTGAAAAGTCAGGTGGAGGATGGAATCGGAGCACTTTTTGAAAAGAGCTGCATGCTTCCGGCTGCCTTTGCATATAAAATGCTTACTGCACTCAACGAGCACGTCATAGCGGAGGATGAAAACTATATCATAACGAGGCCGCATAAAAGCAATTCCGATAAGGAATCCTTCAGCATCCTTTTCTATAACAGCACGGAAAAAATCAAGGAGATAGCGGAGAGAAACCCTGTTCTGGAAAAGATCCTTGAAGAATTAACGGATTTTAATGACAGAGCGGAAATTCTCATCAAAATATCGGGTATATCCGGGGAATATAAGATGAGCCGTTATAAGTTCTCTAAGGATACGATATTGATGAGCTATAAGGTGAAGCTGGGCAACGCCCATTCGGTTGCAAAGCGGGAAAAGCTGACCAACCGGTGGGCGATGACGCCAACGGTCAGCTTTACCACCGTAACTGCTGTGGATACGTTGAGCATTCAATCCCATCTGACAGGCTTTGGAGCGGAATTGATCCTGATCGACCGGATCAATGATTAGCACCCCATTTTGAACCGATAATGTACTGGTTTGTGGTTTTTGAATCAAAAACAGCAAGCCAGTACATTATTTGAGCAAACACATAATTGAATATACAGAACGCGTTTGATAACATAAGGCTATAGATAACGGAATAACGTTCCATGTTATTGTGGTCTAGGAAAGAGCGCAATCACGGTTGACGTTTACCAATTATGTGGAGGTTACAAAATGAAACTTTTAATTATTGGAGCAGGTGGCGTAGGTACATCAGCGGCTATGATCATCAGCAGAGCCGGAAAAGAAGGCGAATGGGCTGAAAAGGTCGTCGTATCGGATTATAATTATGCAAGAGCCGAAGAAGTTGCAAAGCTTTGCGGAGGCGGCCGTTTCGTTGCAGAAAAAATCAATGCAAAAGATAAAGAAAATATCAAGGACGTGATTAAAAAGCATGGGATCACCTTCGTAATGAATGCAGTCGAACCGGATTTCAACGAAAATATCTTTGATACTTGTCTGGAAGCCGGCGTTGGCTACCTTGACTGCGCAATGACGCTTTCCAAGAAGCATCCGGAGAAACCGTATGAGTTGGCGTACATAAAGCTGGGAGATTATCAGTTTGAGAGACATGAAACCTGGGAAAAGGCAGGAAACATGGCGATTGTCGGCTCGGGCGTAGAGCCCGGAATGGCCGACGTGTTTGCAAAGTATGCGGCCAAACATCTGTTTGACACCATTGATGAGGTCAATGTCAGAGATGGAGATAATTATGTGATTCCCGGTTACGATGGCGTTGCATTCGGCTTTTCCGTATGGACTACGATCGAAGAATGTCTGAATCCACCGGTCATTTGGGAAAAGGGCAAGGGCTGGTTCTGTACCGAAAATTTCTCCGAACCGGAAATATTCAACTTCCCCGGCGGGATCGGCGATGTAGAAGTAATCAACGTAGAGCATGAAGAGGTTATGCTGGTGCCAAGAGTCATCGACTGTAACAGAGTAACCTTTAAATATGGGGTTCCGAGAGATATGAGAGCACTGCTCAAGGATCTGGAAGCTTGCGGAATGGACGACGCACACAGAATGATCAAGGTCGGCGACAGCGAAATCACTCCGAGAGACTTCCTGGTAAAGGTTGTACCAAGCCCGATCGAAATGGCACCAAAGATGATCGGAAAAGGCTGCGCGGGAACCTGGGTTACAGGAGCCAAGGATGGCAAGAGAAGATCGGTATACCTCTATCAGGTAGCCGACAATCAGGAATGCCTGAAGAAATACACGACCAATTCCGTTGTGGCGCAGACCGCAGTAGGTCCGGTTATCATGATGGAACTGGTGGCAAAAGGAATCTGGAATCTCAAGGGTGTTCACGGACCGGAATCCTTCGACCCCGATCCATTTGTTGAGAGATTGGCGAAATACGAATTCCCTGCAGGAATCAGAGAAATGGATTCCGAATATGCGGATGCATTGAACGAAAAGAGAATGCTGGATGCAGTAAATAACAAATAGGAACAGAAAATATAAATAAAAAGCGGCGCATGCCGCTTTTTGTGTTATGTTGGTTCAAATGTCTGTTGTGATAGCGGAACCGCTACTTATTTTCAAAAATTGCCTGCGCTTTTTTCATAATATCGGAGACGGGAAGATGCTGCGGGCAATGGGATTCACAGGCCTTACAAGCCTCACATGCGGAGGGCCTTGCTTTTGGGTGGACCCATGTGTAGAAATCCTCTCTTATCTTTTGGTTTCCTTCAAAAACAAACCAATCGTTGTACCGTCCGATGAGATCGGGAATGTCGATTTTAACCGGGCACGGCATACAGTATCTGCAGCCGGTACAGGAGTATTGAATCAGATTGTGATATTCATCGGCCACGTTCTTAATGATTTTACGCTCGGCTTCTGTCAGACATTTCGGATCCGCTTCGTTCAGAATCCTGATATTCTCGTCAACCTGCACCATGTTCGTCATACCGCTGAGTATGGTGAGGACCTCGGGGTAGTCGGCAACCCATCGAAGAGCCCATTCCGCCGGTGTTCTTTTAACCGGAGCCTGATTCCAGAAATCCAGGATGCTTTGCGGCAAAACATCGGTAAGTTTTCCGCCCTTCAACGGTTCCATGA
>JAQUYZ010000387.1 GCA_028691625.1 Eubacteriales bacterium | reverse complement strand
CTGTGCCCTTCAGGCAGCCGTCTGCAGACTCCGTAACGATGATCGCCGGTCTGCCGTATTCATCTTTTATTTTTCCGGCTACGATCCCTGCGATCCCCTCGTGGATGCCCTTTGGTGCGATGATGTAGAATAGGTCACGGGAATGCTCCGTTGCGATGACTTCCTTGCACTTATGGAACGCTTCCTCCTGAATCCGTTTCCGTTCTTTGTTATTATCTATCAAAACCGCAACATTTTCGGTGATTTTCTTTTCATCCCTAGCTAATAAGAGTTCTACTCCGATCTTGGCATCCAGCAATCTGCCGGCTGCATTCAAATGGGGTACTATAATATATGCGATATTTTCCGATTTTATTTTCTCAGTTGTCAATCCGGTTTCTTTTATGAGCCGGTCCAGCCCGGGTCTTCTTCTTGCATTGATGATCCCCATGCCATATTTGGTAAGAGTCCTGTTTTCATCGATCAGAGGAACGATATCTCCAATGGTAGCGATGGCGACGAGATCCAGAACCCCGTTCAGCAGTGATTTGGGAAGCCCCGCTTTTCTCTGAATCCCCTGGGCCAGCTTGAACGCAACACCGCAGCCCGCAAGGTGTTTAAACGGATACGAACAGTCTGCCTGTTTCGGATTGATCAAAATACAGTCGGCAGGCTTGTCGTTGATATTATGATGGTCGGTTATGATAAAATCTATTCCGAGACTTTTCCCGTATTCTACTTCTTCATAGGATACGCTGCCGCAGTCAACGGTCAGAATCAGATCTGTCCCCTGCGACCGGAGCAGCTCGATTGCATCCTTATTTAAGCCATAGCCCTCATCAAAGCGGGAGGGAATGTAATACGTCAGATTCTCTGTCAGATTGGACAAAATCTCCATGAGAAGGCTGATGGAAGTTACCCCGTCGGCGTCATAGTCGCCGTAAATGCATATCTTCTTATTCTGTTTTATAGCAGACAACAGGAAATCCACCCCTGCCTCCAGATTTTTCAGCAGGAATGGATCGTAGGTCAAACTTGGTTTTTCCGATAAAAATTCTAAGATATCTGCTTCTTCGGTAACGCCTCTATGCTTCAGAATCTCACGGATCATTGGGTGGATTCCATTCATAACCAATTCCTTGGATTCTGATATTGTCCGTCGACACGCACTTCAAAATGGATATGCGGCCCTGTAGATTGCCCTGTGGAACCGACCAGTGCGATGTTCTGGCCTTTCGCAACAGGATCCCCTGTTTTTACAAGCAGCTTGCTGTTGTGGGCGTATAGTGTAACAATCCCGCCGCCATGGTCGATCATGACAACATTTCCGTAACTGTTGTTCCAGCCGGCTTTGATCACCGTTCCTTTGTTGGCCGCCAGCACCTTCGTTCCGGAAGCCGCTCCGATATCCATGCCGGTATGTAATTTCTTCACCTTCAGAATCGGATGGATTCGATATCCGAATTCCGAGGTGACTCTCGTACTGCTTGCGGAAGGCCAGGCAAAATCACCGCCTGTATAGGCCTGATCCCCTTGCAGTTTTTTGATTTCTTCTATCAATCGATTCGCTTCTTCGTTCAAGGCATCGATTTCTGCTTCCAAAGCCGCATTGCTGCTGGCGACCTGTGCTTTCAGGCCTGCAACCTGACCGCGGGATGCCTGGAGAGAAGCCTGCCTGTCCGCTTCCTGCTGTTTTTCCGCCAGCAGCTGTGTCTGCAGGCCTTCCAGGGTTCGCTTCTGGGTTTCTATCTGTTTGTACTGCTCCTCCATGGTTTTCAGGATTTCAACATCATTATCGAATATTTTCTGCACCATATCCATGTTGCTCATGAAGTCGGTGATGTCCTCGGAGCCGAGAAGAATTTGTACCATCCCGACGTCCCCGTTTTTATACATTGCCCTCAGCCGTTTCCGGAGCTCTTCATTTTGTATCGCCATCTCCTGTTCAACGGCGGCGAGATTTGCCTGCGCAACTGCGATTTCGTGCTCTGTTTTGTTGATGTCGCCTTTCAGATTGCTGATTTCCTTTTCGGTAGCATTGATCTGTGATTCCAGTTGTTTGATTTGATTGGTCAGCTGTTTTTCCTGTTTCTTTCCTTCATTGAGCTGTGATTTAGTCTGGTTGATCTGATCATTGATGTTGTTCAGTTCCTGCTGGTCATTGTCTGCATAGGCTGCTCCCAACGTGATCAAGGCAGCAAATAATGCAAACACGAAAACATATGAAACAATTCTTTTCACTATGTACTCCCCCTCGGCGGCTGACGCCGCTCCGCTGGGAACCCATGGTTCCCTTCGGCGCTCGCTCCATTCCATTATGCAAGCTGAGCACCCTCCTTCCGTTCTCGTTTTACCGATGTTCTCTTTATGTATCCAGAAATCTTCTCATTGAAATGATGCTGCCGCAGGCTCCGATACTGACACCCAACGCCAGGAATATCCACACGAGATGAACGACCAAAAAAGCTCCCGGCACCATCGTCGTCGATAACATGACGAAAATTTCCTGTCCGATCAGCTCTGTTATTTTATAGTAAATAAAGCTGATAATGCCTACCGAAATCAATGCTGACAGGATTCCGATGAGGATTCCTTCGATCAAAAATGGCCCTCGGATAAACCAGTTGGTCGCACCGACGTATTTCATAATGGAAATTTCCCTTTCCCTGGCAAGCACCGTCAGCTTAATCGTATTGGATACAACGACCACGGAGACGATCACAAGAAAGATGATCACAATCATGGCACCAATCTGGATGAAGCCGGTCACCTTCATCAGCTGATCCACCGTATCCTTGTAATACTTGATATCTTCAATGCCTCCAA
>JAQUYZ010000386.1 GCA_028691625.1 Eubacteriales bacterium | reverse complement strand
GGCGGTTTCTTATGAAACCGCCTTTAAATTGCTTGATTTATTCCTTGAAAAGGTCATATACTATAAAAAGCAGGAAATATTGAAAAGGATGAAATTAAATGAAGAAAGAAATCACAGCAAGAAGCATACAGCTCTCGACCATATTTGTGGTCATCATCACAGCTTTTATCACAACCTTCACCGGAAGCGCACTGAATTTGTCGATTCCATCCATAGGAAGTGAATTCAACGCCAGCGCCTCTTCCGTGGGCTGGATCGTGACAGGATATATACTGACAGCAGCGGTTTTATCGGTACCCTTTGGGAGGCTTGCGGATCTTACAGGCCGGAAAAGGGTTCTGGTAACAGGAATATTGATATTTTCCCTTTGCTCCGGCGGCACCGCCTTTGCGCAATCCATGACTGTTCTTTTGGTGTTCCGTGTCGTTCAGGGGATCGGGGCGGCTATGATCTTCAGTACCAATACTGCAGTGCTGATCAGCGCCTTTTCACCGGACAAGCGAGGAAAGGTCCTCGGGTATTCCGTTGCATCCACTTATATCGGTCTGTCCGCCGGCCCGGTTGTCGGCGGAGTCCTGAATCATTATGTGGGCTGGCGCTCTATCTTTGTTCTGACCTTTGTGATCAGCGCCATTGTATTTATCACTGCAGTGAAAAAACTGCCTGCAAGCAAGGCGGAATGCCAGGGGCAGGGGGTTGATTTTATTGGAAACCTTCTATACATTCTGATGCTTACTCTGATCATGTTCGGATTGTCGACTGTCTCAACAGTATCGTATGCAAAATATCTTGTTGCAGCTGGTGTAATCCTGTTTATACTCTTTGTTCTGCATGAATTGAGAACAAAATATCCTATCGTTGAGGTCAGACTCTTCGCTCATAACATCGGCTATACCTTCTCCAACCTCGCTGCGCTGATGAATTACGGAGCAACCTTTGCTCTGGGCTATCTTTTATCCATCTATCTGCAGGTGGTAATGGGCTACGATTCCCAGATCTCCGGGCTGATACTGATCAGCCAGCCACTGATGATGGCCATTTTATCACCCTATGCCGGAAAGCTTTCGGACCGGGTATCGCCGTTCAAGCTGGCATCCTTTGGCATGGCGCTTTGTGCCCTTGGCCTTTTCTCATTCATTTTTATCTCGGAGCACTATCCCTTCCCGCTGATTATCGTCAATCTGATAGTAGTCGGAATCGGCTTCGCCTTTTTCTCATCACCCAATACCAATGCGGTCATGGCCTGTGTTGAGAAGAAAGATTACAGCGTTGCCTCCTCGATCCTGTCAACGATGCGTTCTATCGGCCACAGTGCAAGTATGGCGGTCGTGACCTTTATTGTTGCAAGGCAGATGGGAAATGTCACCCTTGGGGACGCTGACCCGAAACTGCTGGTGGAAACCATGCATATCTCATTTCTTGTATTTACCTGCGTCTGCGCAGCCGGAATTTTTATATCCTTAAAAAGAAAACAACCGAAACAGGAAACAAAAAAATAGAACTCAGCTCTTATAATGAAATGGAATAATAAAAAAACTCGAATTGAGTAAGAAAGAGGGAAAAAATGAAAAGAAAAGTAGTATTTATGTTTGTGAACGGAAGCATTACGGAGGTCAGAAGAATGGAAATGGATCTTGGCCAGGGTCTGATGATTGTGGTGGGGGTCGGCAATTATACCATGGCTTGCGCAGAGGCGAAAAAGCTTGCCGGGGAAGGCGTGATTATGATTGAGTTGTGCGGAGGCTTCGGAACCATCGGGCATGCCAAGGTCACCGAGGCAGTCGAAGGAAAATGCCAGGTTGGTGTGGTCCGGTTTGATAATCATCCGGGGTATGACAATCTGTCAGGCGATACGAAGTGGATGTAACAGAAGTCAGATAAGAAGTCGGATAAAAATCAGGCAGAAGTAAAATAAGGTTGACAATTTCTTAAGGCGATGCTAATATGTCTATAAACTGATGACGAGGGAGTCAAACTGTAAAACGATCTCTCAGCGAGTCCGGAACGGTGGAAGCCGGACAGATGCAGTTACAGCAAGTGGGCCTCTGAGGGCGAAGCGAAAGATTTTTTCAAGTAGCTGAGACGCTAAGCCAGCGTTATAGGGCGAAGGGTGTGATGGCACTCTGCAAAGAGGATATACGATTGTATATCAAACAAGGTGGTACCGCAGGTTAACACTTGTCCTTGAATTAAGGATAAGTGTTTTTTTGTTACAGCGGACGCGGATGCAGAGAACCCTTTTCGTGAAAACAGAAATGCAAAGCATTTCGAAACGTTGATGAAAGAAAAGGAGAACAAAAAAATGAAATCGAAGATGAGAAAAAACTTAATTGGGTTATTGGTTGTTGCACTGTTGATTGCAGGACTGCTGTCCGCATGCGGCGGAGAAGGCACCGATGCCGCTGATTCAACAGAACTGCCGATAGTCGGTATCGTTCAGATCGTGGAGCATCCGTCGCTGGACACGATCCGCGATTCGATTTTAGCACAGTTGGCAGAGGAAGGCTTCATTGAAGGAGAAACCATAACCGTTGATTACCAGAATGCGCAGAATGAACAATCAAACCTCAAGACGATCTGTCAGAAGTTCGCATCCAACAATTACGATTTGATTATCGCGATTGCAACTCCGTCCGCACAGGCCGCTCTCGGTGAAACGTCAGAAATTCCGATTATCTTTTCCGCAGTAACAGATCCCATCGCTGCGGAATTAGTGGATGATCCCAATACGCCCGGTGGAAATATCACAGGGACTTCTGACGCGGTTTCGGCTCAAATGATTATGGACCTGGCCAGAGAAATCAC
>JAQUYZ010000385.1 GCA_028691625.1 Eubacteriales bacterium | reverse complement strand
AACAGAGATCAGCGAAATACGCAGAACAACGATCTGAGAAACAACAACAACAATGACCTGAGAAACAACAACAACAATGACCTGAGAAACAACAACAACAATGACCTGAGAAACAACCAGAATAATAACAACCGATAAGGAAAAACACCGAATCCTTCTTGCAACATTATTATTCAACTCTAAAAACTTGAGGTAGTGTAAACTACTTCTTGTTTTTTTATTCGATCGTTGGGAAAAGAGAATGATATGATTTTAATAAAGAACGGCAGAATTTTAACAATGGCAGGAAAAACCTATACACAGGGCAGTCTGTTGGTCAGGGACGGAAAGGTTTTTAAAATTGGGCAAACACTCGAAGCAAACCCGAATGAGATTTCAGAAACAATCGACGCGACTGATTGCTGGGTTATGCCGGGTCTGATTGATGCCCATTGCCATATAGGGATTACGGAGGAAAAAAAGGGTTTTGAAGGAGATGACTGTAATGAAACAAAGGATCCTATGACCCCTTATATCCGCGGTCTGGATGCGATCAATCCTATGGATTCTGCGTTTCATAATGCTATCAGCTCAGGCATAACATCCATGATGGTGGGGCCCGGCAGCTCCAATATCGTCGGAGGACAATTTGCATTTATTAAAGCCGATGGCCGCTGTATTGATGAAATGGTTGTTCTGGAGCCTGCGGCTATGAAGGCCGGCTTTGGGGAGAATCCAAAAACAAATTACAAAGACTTGGGTACGCCCCCGACAACGAGGATGACCATGGCGGCTATGCTGCGGGAGGAGCTGTTCCGGGCAAAGGAGTATCTGGCGGAGAAAGAAGCGGCGCAAAAAAACGGCGGGGACTTCAAAGGTGAGTTTAAAAAAGAATGCTGGCTGCCGGTGTTAAAGAAGGAAATCCCACTGAAGTCGCATGTGCACAGAACGGATGATATTCTGACCGCAATCCGGATCGCAAAGGAATTCGATTTGGACCTGACGCTGGATCATTGCACCGAGGGTCATTTGATCGCAAAGGAGATCAAAGCTTCCGGTTTTCCTGCCATCATAGGGCCGACTCTTGCTTCCCGAAATAAAATTGAAATTCAGAATATGGATTTTAAAACCGCTGGAATTTTAAATAAGAATGGCGTTAAGGTTGCAATATGCACAGACCATCCCGTATCCAGAATTCAGTATCTTCCGATTTGTGCAGGACTTGCAGCGAAGGAAGGGCTGGGTATTGAAGAGGGGCTGAAAGCAATCACGATCAACCCAGCGGAAATCTGCAGAGTATCCGGCCGGGTCGGGAGTCTTGAGGTCGGAAAGGATGCGGATATTGCCATTTTCGACGGGAATCCCATGGAGGTATTCACAAAAACTTTATTCACAATCATTAATGGAGAGGTCATTTATCGTGCGGAGGAACAGAGTATCAGCAATGAAAAAAGAAAAAACAGTTTGCCCGGACATTAAATGCATCAGGATGAAAACGGCTGTGACGAGAAGCCACAGCCGTTTTTTCAGTTATTGAAGGCAGGCGGGTTGACGCTGGTATTCTTTCTGATTGCATCGCTGCCTGAAGGTGTTGACAGATTAAAATATAACCTGGAATCCTGCGTGACGCCGAAATCCTTGTTCGACCCGGTGTCCTGCACCTTGTTGAAGGCCTCCCGGAACATAGCGTTGTGGGCTTCCTCCCGATTGAGCAGAAAATCAATGGTTTCCTTGACATATTTGTCGTTGATCTGCCGGTACAGATATTCATAGACGACCTTGGCTCTTTGCTCCGAAGCGATGTTGGATAAAAGATCGGCACACAGGTCACCGGTAACGGATACATAGTCAGCCGTCCAGGAATAGCCGGAAGCGTTGATCAGTCCAGGACTCAACCCCGTCAGCACATTACTTTCGATTTCCCCGACGCCGATCATTCCATAATCGACATCATGACCGTTCAGCATATTGATCGTGGTTGCGACCATTTCCATGTGTGACAGCTCTTCAGCGCCGATATCAAGAAACAGATCTTTGATTTCCGGATCCTTCACACGAAAGCTCTGAGAAATGTATTGCATTGCTGCCTTTAATTCTCCGTTGGCACCGCCCAGCTGCTCCTGCAGCAGAACGGCATACTGAGGCTTTGCTTTTTCAATTCTTACCGGGTTTAACAGCTGTTTTTCATGTCGAAACATAATATTCCTCCTTACCATTTCAAATATTTATGCGGAGAAACACCCCGAAGGATACGAAGCATTCTTTCCGCAGGTTATTTTAGTATGTGCAGGATAAGGAAGTTCTATGTTTTCAATATTGCTGCATGGTAAGCATGGAATCCCACTGGGATCTGTCGTGTTCCTTCGCATCATATACGATGACACCATCTATCACCGTCATTGCCGCCTTTCTATTTTTGAAGGCTGCCAGAGATGCTGCTTCCAAAGGATTTTCATCAAAGATGACAAAGTCTGCATGCTTGCCCTTCTCGATCGAGCCATAGTCGCTGCTGATTCCAAGCTGCAGAGCCGCATTGACGGTCAGTTTTTCGACTGCCTCCTCAACGGTCTTTGCATTTTCGATGCAGCGCCAGTCATCTTTCGCAGCGCCAAGCGTGACGGTAGATTCAGCGATTCCCAGCTGATAACAGGTATCCGTCAAATCCTCCGGTACGGATACCGGCTCGTGAGCAAGAGTAAACGCATTCTTTTTATACCCTGCAGCCCTTGTCGCTCCAATGGCTTCCACTGCTTCGGAAACAGCCGCTTCACCCAGTGCGTCGATATGAACATCAAAGCCCTTGTCGCCGGATTCGGTACAAAGCACGCGCA
>JAQUYZ010000011.1 GCA_028691625.1 Eubacteriales bacterium | reverse complement strand
CCCAGAGTCTTTATGAGAAAAAGCTTGTGACATATCCAAGAACAGACAGCCGATTTCTGACAGAGGATATGGAAGCTTCCCTGTCATCCCTGGCAGGAAAGATGGCGGAGAAGTTCGGTTATACCAAAGCACTTTCTATCAATAGCCGGCAGGTGATTAATAATAAAAAAGTCAGTGACCATCATGCGATTATCCCTACCGTAAATGTGTCGGAAGCAAATTTCGGGGAGCTGCCATCCGGGGAACAGAAGATTTTGAGTCTGATCACAGCAAGACTTCTGGCCGGTATCGGAGATCCATGTGTCAGCCAGGAAACAGAATTGGAATTTTCTTGTGCGGAGCATAGCTTCAAGGCCAAAGCAAAGGTCATATCGAAGAAAGGCTGGAAGGAGATTGAGAACTGGATCCTTGGTACCAAAGCCGAGTCTGATCCGGATGGCAATGAGACGGATCGAAACAAGGATTTCATTTTACAGGGAATCTTTGACCAGGGAAAGGCATTACCAATTCAGAAGCCGGAATTAAAGGAAGGCAAGACAACCGCGAAAAAACACTTTACGGAAGATACTCTTCTTAGCGCAATGGAACATGCAAGCGCGGAGGAAATGCCGGATGATGCAGAGCATAAGGGAATCGGAACACCGGCAACAAGAGCAGGTACCATAGAGAAGCTGGTGCGTATCGGATTTGTGGAACGTAAGGGCGATAAAAAGACAAAGTATCTGATTCCTACTCATAAGGGTACAGCTCTTATCACAGTAATGCCAGAACAGATTCAGTCACCTGCCATGACAGCAGACTGGGAACAGAAGCTGATCGAGATCGAACAGGAGAAATATGAAGCGGCTGCTTTCATGACAGAGATCAATGAGATGATCACCGAGCTTGTCACAACCTATCAGGTGATCGAAGAGGCAGAAGTGCTGATGCATCCAGTGGCGGAACCGGTGGGTATCTGTCCCTGCTGTGGTAAGAATGTTGTCGAAAAGCAGAAGGCATTTTTCTGTGAAAACAGAGAATGTAAATTTGCACTTTGGAAAGAAAACCGCTTTTTTGAAGCAATTGGAAAGAAGATGAATAAATCTGTCGCCCAGTCCTTATTAAAGGATAAAAAGGTAAAACTGAAGAAATGCAAATCTGCAAAAACGGGGAAGACCTACGATGCTACCGTAGTGATGTCAGTAGATGAAGCAGCACGAACACAATTTGGTCTGGAATTTGACAACCGAAGCAAAGGGAAGGAGAGATAGTCTATGTCAGAAAAAAAGAAGGGTAAGGAAACAGAAAAATGGAATGAAGTGAATGGCGGTGTCTCAAGAGAAATCCTTGAGGCATTTTTAGATTCAGAAACGGATGGTTATGCAATCTTGCAGCTGAACAAATCGGAGGAAGTACAGGACCTTCGCTTTATGTCCTATGATGCATTTGAAAGGCAGGGACAGACACCGGAGATCAATTTTTATGACACCTTATATGCAGGACAACTGACAACACAGGTGCAGGATCCTACGATGATCTGTGAGAGTCTGTTTGTAAAATTCAATACGGACAGACCGGAGGATTTCACCGGACACAGCCTTTCTGTCAGTGATGTGATCGCACTCAAAAGACAGCAGGAAGTAAATTACTATTTCGTGGATTCTTTTGGCTTCAAGGAACTGCCGGGGTTTAACTCTGGCAGAAATCCGCTGCGAGGTATCGAAGATGTGATGGAGCAGAATGATAACCAGTTGGATGGTGTGATCAATAATCTTCCTGAAACAACAGTATCAGAAAAAGAAGCAAAGACTTCCGTACTGGATAAATTGAAAGTACCAGCAGAAGAAAGTCATAAGAAAGCAAAATCCCTGTGTCCGGAAATGGACCGTTAGTATGGGAAACATGAATACCAGAATCTACATCCGATTGACCTTTGAAGAAATTGAATTGATTCGAAGCCGGATGGAACTATGTGGAATGAGAAACCTGAGTGCGTATATTCGGAAGATGGCACTCAACGGTTATATCATCCAGATGGAAATGACCGAAGTGAAGGAAGTCTTGAGGCTCCTCAAAATCAACAGTAATAACCTGAACCAATATGTTAAAAAAGCAAATGAGACAGGGAGCATATATTTGGAGGATATTATGGAATTGAAGAAGAGCCAGGGAGAGATTTTGCAGAAGATGGGATGCGTTCTTGACCGATTATCAGGAATCATGTAAGAGGAAAGAGGTGAGAGGATGGCGGCAACCAGACTGATTGTGATGCATCAGAATAAAGGGAAGACGATTGCACAGAGCTTAAAAGACAGAGTAGATTATGCAAAGAATGATGAGAAGACAGATCATGGGGAGCTGGTCACTTCCTATGCCTGTAATGCAGAAATCGCAGACAAGGAATTTGCAGAATCCAAGCGCGAATATTTCAGACTGACAGGAAGAAAACCTAAAGGAGATATCATTGCATATCAGATCCGCCAGTCCTTCAAACCGGGAGAGATTACACCGGAAGAGGCAAACAGGATCGGTTATGAAACAGCCCTTCGGTTTACCAAAGGAAATCATGCTTTTGTTGTGGCAACCCATATAGATAGAGCACATGTTCATAACCATATCATTTTCAATTCTACCAATCTTGCCTGTGACAGAAAGTTTCGCGATTACTGGTTTATCGCGCTGGCACTGCAGAAGCTTAGCGACCTGATCTGCCTTGAGAATGGTTTGTCGGTTATCCAACCGCGAAAACCAAGTGAGAGAGCAAAGAGAGATCCCTTTCCGAAAAGGGAAACCTTCCGATCTGTCATCTGTGCAGATATTGATGCGTTGCTATTACAAAAACCAAAAGACTTTGAGGATTTCCTTAAACTTTTGATGGAGCAGGGATATGAAATCAAGCAGGGGAAGAATCCGGCAGTCCGCAGAAAAGGGCAGAAAAGATTCATCCGCTTCAAGTCCTTAGGAGAAGGGTACGCACCAGATGACCTCGATAAAATCATAGCAGGAGAAAAAGAGCAGTCTCAGGAGCGGAAGGAAAATGCAAAGCATTCCAAACATCAGAAACGGGATTTTGACCTGCTGATTGATATTCAGGAAAAACTTAAGCAGGGAAAAAGCGGAGGATATGAAAGATGGGCGAAGGTCTATAATATCAAACAGGTTTCTCAGGCGTTACTGTTTTTGCAGGAACATGACGTGAGAGATTATGCAACTCTTGTAGAAAGAGCAAGTTCAGCCTCTGCAACATTTTCCAGTCTATCAGCAACGATCAAGGATGCAGAAAAGAGACTGGAAGAAATTGCAGGATTGAAAACTCATATCTTTAACTATTCGAAGACGAGAGAAGTATATGAAAAATATCGGAAGTCAGGATATAGCAAAAAGTTCTATGAGGAACATCGCGAAGAGATCACGATTCACAAAGCAGCAAAGAAAGCATTCTCTGAAAGACAGGGAAAACTTCCAAAGATTAAGGACCTGAATGCAGAATATGCGGAGGTCCTTGAGGCAAAGAAAAAAGCTTATTCAGAGTACCGGCAGGCAAAAAAGGATATGCAGGATTATGTAACAGCGAAGCATAACATCGATATGATTCTCGGTGAAAGTCAGCGAGAGGAGCAGGAACAGAAAAAGCAAAAAAGCAAAGAGAGCAGTCGGTAATATCAGGGCAGTCATCAAAATTGATAATTTGGTGATTGCCCTCTTTTTTGAATTTTCTGATTTTGGTATTTGTACCCAGCACTCACTTGTGAGGGCGCAGCTCAGCCATCGAAGATGGATGTTCAAGGGGGATTGGGGGAGAAACCACCAACGAGTCAGGCGATTGTACGTACAATCGCACTGCTCGCAGGTTTGCGGTCTTTTATAATTTGCGGCCTTAGTGCGCCGCCTATAAAAAGGAGAAAAGAAGACATGAAAAGAGAAAATAACAGAGATGAGAAAGAAATGATTACAGCAGAAGATATCACAGATATTGTGCTGACACAGGCAGAATATTACTGGGAGATGGGATTTAATGAATTTGATTTCACATGTAAAATCAAAGGAGCAGAGGATGTACTCCATATGAGGGAACAGCGCCATGATGATGGCAGCGGGTTTGTTATTCACTCTGAAAAGGATGATATCTGGGAGAGAATTGCAAGAACGGAAGCCTATAAGTTGGATGATAAACTCCAGGAAGCAATCCAATATGGGAATTACCACAAAAGGATTGGAGAACTGGCTTCTATAGATGACTGCAATAATATGGAATTTGAATTGATGGAAGATGACAATGTGTATCTCAATAAGATAATTGGAAAACTTTGGTCAGAGCTTGCAGCAAAGAAAGAAGAAATTCTAGGTATTGATTCTGAAGTTGTTAAGGAATTCAGAAAAAAAACAGGCGAGATGTTTCACCAAATAGATGGAATGAGTGCTGATGAAATTGAGAGTATTGTGTCAGATTATATTCAACGGAAGATTGAAGAAAATAATCTTGATGCGACGATTGTTGGTATAATTGTTTCAGGAAGCCGATGTCGTGGAATTGAAAAAATGGGTTCGGATTTGGATGTTGTTCTGGAATATAAAGGTAATATTAGAGAAGATACTTTCTTTGATTTACTCCATGAGGACGGAGTTAAAATTGGTGGAGTTAAAGTAGATATCAATCCAATTACAGAAGGAAAGACTGGAACGTTGGAAAGCTATTTGCCGGGAATTGAGAAGTATCTTGTTCAGAAAAAAATTGCTTTACAGCAAAAAACGTCATTAAGAGAAAAATTGAAAGTACAAAAATCTATAACAACAAAAAGTAAAAAAGATAAAAAAATTAACGAAATCAGTAGATAGTGGAATTGTGGAAGCAACTGATGAAATAATGATTATCCAAAGTGTTCTGGAATATGCAGATCAGGTATATGATTCATGGTCAACAGGTGACACAGCATTTCCATTTGAAGATTTTGATTTGTAAATTATATAGCTAAAGGAATATATGTCAGAAAACGAATGGTAGAAATGATTACCATTTGTTTTCTGGTTTTAAGAGAATGGTTTGCGAGAGATTAATTCAGCGTAAGTTGCTGCAAGAATAAATTGTTCTGTGGATACATAGGTGCTATACTTAAACAGATAGAACTCTAAAATAGAATTTAGAGGAATAGTGCGTATAAGGGGGATTTTCTATGGAACTATTGTATTCAAACATTTTGCCGCTTAAGGCAGTAGAAAGCCAGCAATTATTCATTGATAGATTTAACAATGCCATGAAAAGAGCTGATAAAATTGAAATAGCAGTGGGGTATGTGTCCAAGGCTTCAATGTTAGAAATGGCATCATTAATAGATGAAAACAATATTAGAAATGTTGACCTAATCATTGGTATGTATTATTTAGAGGGAATGCCAGAAGGTACATATCATGCAGCGTGTGAATTAAATGGAAAATTAAAGAAAGAAGATAAAGGATGCATTAAGCTTGTAAAAGTAATGAAATATCATGGGAAGTTATATGTGTTCTATAAAGATGGGAAACCATTTGAAGCATTTATCGGATCCCATAATTTGGGTGCAATCAAATCAGAGGCTTCGAACATAAGGCAGTATGAAATATCTGCTGTTACTACAAACGAGACAGAAATTGATGAAATCGTAAAATTTATAAACCAGTTAAAACAGGATAATTGTTCTGTAGATATTGATGATGCTTTAGATATAAAAATTATAAGAGAAATAAACAATGCCCTCGTTGGACAAGAGTTTGTATCAAAAATTACGACAGATGAAGTACGCGCATATAAAGAAAGAATGACAGACATAACATTTGAAATACCACTTAAGGTGCCGGCAACGTCTGATGATCCCAATATGAGAGGATCAAATTTGAATGTATGTTATGCAAATGGAAGAAAAAGAGTATGGTGGGAAACCGAGATTGTTGTAGCAAAAGCAATCAGAGAATTACCAAATTATCCAGAATATCAAAAACCATTTATGGCGGTTACGGATGACGGCTGGAAATTTTTGGCCTGGACCTGTGGTGAACACAATAAAAACCTATATTCAAAAGATGATTTGAAAATAATGGGACGATGGATAAAAGGGAGATTAGTGGCTGCTGGTTTAGTTGAGTCTGTGAATACCGTGGAAAATGATACCAATGGCAAGGGCGTTATTACAGGTGAAATGCTCAAAAAATATGGAAGAGATACAATTACATTAACAAAAACGGATGTTGTTACAAATCTTGAAGATGGCAGTACTGCAGAAGTATGGATGCTTTCATTTTTACCTGAAAGTAAACTGGGTCAGGAGGAAAATGCATGAATTACTTAGACACATACCTTCAACTAATTGTTGATAGGGGAAACCCTCAATTAGCTGATTCTATAAGAAATACTGTGAACGGAATTGCACCGAAATACCTAGAAAAATTTTCTTTTTGCACTCATGAAGTGGGATTACTATTTGGAAATGTCCAATCAGGTAAGACTGGTCAGATTTTTGGAATTATTTCAATAGCTGCAGATTTGGGATTTCCTGTGTTTATTATATTGACCACGTATAATGTTGTTTTACAACAACAAACTATTGAAAGAGTTAGAGAGGATCTGAGTGGATTTTGTATTTGCGATGAATACGATTCGGAAATTTTCGCAGAAAACAATTTAGAATCTCCAACGATTGTTGTTCTTAAAAAGAATTTCAGAACTTTAAAACAATGGTCAAACATACTGGGATCGACAGGATTTATGAAAGGAAATCCTTTATTCATATTGGATTACGAGGCAGACGCGGCTTCATTAAATACATTGGTTAATAGAGGAAAGCAGTCATCGATCAATAAGTATTTGGATGAGATAAAAAATATGTCAGCAAGTAGTATATATCTGCAGGTTACAGGAACTCCGCAGGCACTGCTATTACAAACGATGAAATCTGGATGGCATCCTTATTTTACATTTTATTTCAGACCAGGAAAAAGCTATATGGGCGGCGATTATTTTTTTCCAAAGGAAAAGCCAAGTTGCATTCAGTATATAGATGAGATAAAAGATCCTCTTTATTTTGCACTTATTCATCACTTGCTTGCATCTGCTCAAGTCGAAATTTCTGGAGGAAAGGTTTGTAACTTTTTGATACATCCAAGTGTTAGAAAGTCTGCACATGTCCAGTATAATGACAATATATCAAAGGCCTTAACCAAGATTAATCTCGAATATGATGATCAGAATGTGAAGGAAGATTTCAAAAAGCTCTATGATGAAATGAATCCAATACGATCAGAAAAGCAATCATTCGAAGCGTTGAGGAGTAAGATACGACAATTATTAGCGGAAGATAGAGTAAATGTTTTGGTGATGAATGGTGACTCTCATATATCCAGTGATGAATACTCAAAGGGAAGCAATATCATTATTGGTGGAAATACATTAGGCCGTGGAGTAACCTTCTCTGGTTTACAGACCATTTATTATACTCGGTCTGCGAAAAAACCTCAGGCAGACACTATGTGGCAACACAGCAGAATGTTTGGATATGATCGAGATGCAGGAATGATGAGTGTATTCATCGATGAGCATTTATATAAACTATTTTCAGATATAAATGCCACAAACAATTCGATTATTGCACAGGTTGAGAGAGGGATTCAGGATGTAAAAATATACTATCCGGAAGGACTTAATCCAACTAGGAAGAATGTTATTTCCTCTGATCAATTGATAACCTTGTCGGGAGGCACGAACTATTATCCATTCAATCCTGGAAATGATTCCATAGAAGAAGTGAGTCTTTTATTAGAAACATTTAATGAAAATGAGCCTAGTTATCAGGTTAGTTTAAGGCTTATAAAAGAAGTATTATGCCATATTTCATCAGAAGATGATTTTAAAATACAATCCATTATTTCTGCAATAGATACCATTTTAGCGGATAAGCCAGCAGGGCAAGGTGTGCTGATTGTTAGAAGAAATAGAAATGTTGCAAAAGGGACAGGAGCTTTATTATCACCGAATGATTGGCAGTTAGGAGCATCAATTTCTGATAAGGTTGTATTAACAATGTATCAAATGACAGGTGAAAAAGGTTGGAATGGAAAAAAGCTTTGGGTTCCCAATATTAAATTTCCTGACGGGATGGTTTACTATGATTTGAAAGATGATGGGGAGTCGTAAGATATGTATTTTGATGAATTAAGTGAGATTGCTTTTTTCACGCCAATGAAAAAAGAAGTAAATAGGCTGTGTATTCTTACAGGATATGCCACGCCAAATATGGCTTCATGGCTGATGAAAAATATTTCAGAAAGGCTACGATCAGAAAAGATTGGTAAGGAAATCGATATTTCTCTAATTGTCGGAATGGTTCCGTTTGATGGTCTTAGTGTAGCAGTACATGAGGGCTTCAAAGAGTTGCAAACTTCAACATTACCAGAACATATTTCAAAATTTGTCTGCAGTTATGTTTATGGAAAAATACCGGTTCATACAAAAATTTATATATGGTTAAAGGATGATGTGCCAGTGATGGCATTAACAGGATCAGCAAATTTTACGCAAATATCATTTAGTAGTCAAAGAAGAGAAAATTTAATTGAGTGTAATCCTTTGGAAGCCTACCAATATTATTCTAAAATTGAAGGTGAAACGATTTATTGTAATCACTCAGAGATTGAAGAGAATATTGTATTATATCCAACGCACCCAGTATTAGATTTAGAGAATAATCCACTTAAAGATTTTGGAATTGGTGGTGTAGAAAAGGTGGATTTAAGCTTGCTAAATTCGAAAACAGGAGAAACACATAGGACAGCTGGTTTGAATTGGGGGCAGAGAAAGAATAAGTATACTCTGAAAAATGGAGAGGTGAGATATGGCGATAGGAACAAGAATGAATCATACATTCCTTTACCAGCACCTATTGCAAGAAGTGGATTTTTCCCGCTTAACAAGCAACATTTTTCAGTCATTACAGACGATAAGCACCACCTAATTCTTAGGATAGAACAGGGAAAAGATAAAGCAATAACAACACCTATGAGTAATGCTCTACTGGGAGAATATTTCAGAAATCGTCTTGGACTTGCTAATGGAGCATATATTAATCGAGCCGATTTAGAGAGTTATGGAAGAACAGATGTTACGTTTTATAAGTTTGATGAAGAACAGTACTATATGGATTTTTCATCATGTAAATAGAAGGGAGGCAATGCCTCCCTTTCAATTATTCGTTAATATTTGGTTCAATATAGTCATATGGAATACCGGCAAAGCTTCGAAGAACAGCTTCAAAAATAATCTTAGCGCCCTTGCATGGCACAGCCATTCCTATTTGCTTTCGAACACTTTCCTTTGTTCCCATAAATTCATAGGTATCTGGAAAAGTCTGAAGTCTAGCACGTTCTCGATTGGTTAGTGCACGAGGTTCATCCCAATGATAGATGTGTGTTCCACCACCACCACTTCCAGTAACTGTATACGATGGGCGGTTTGGATCTAACCTTTTATATATCTGACTAATTTGTGCCCCTCTGATATTAAGTCGCAACTCCTCTGGAAGATCTGCTGTAAATGCGTTCTGACCAGGAAGAATGTGTTGTAAGCGTTCAACAACAGTTGGCGATTGATTCGTAAGTTCGTTATTTGTAGCATTTGCAGGAATAGGAGGAACTTCAATAGCGTGCCTACAAGTATTATCTAAGTGTGCATAAGGAGCTGGTGAAGGCACACGATATTGAACATTAATATCATTTCGTATTCCGATTATGATGATACGATGTCTGGCTTGTGGGATACCATAGTCCTCAAATTTATAAAGATGGGGTGTGACAGTGTATCCGTGTTCGCCAGCATTTCTTAAATCATCTAGTATTCTTGCAAAGGCAGTACCATCATTTGCATTTCTTAGTCCACCTACGTTTTCGGCTAAAAACCATTGTGGATTGTATAAGTTGAGGACTTGAACGCCATATGAATAGAGAGGACCATAAACACCATCCATGCCACGTTGTTCACCTACGACAGAATAATCATTGCATGGGAATCCGAATGCTAGTGCATCGATTGGATCTAAATGTGCTAAATCAAATGTTCTGATATCTGCATGGTAAACGCTTTCTGGATTGTTAGGACATATATTGTGACGATAAGTGTTACAAGTGTTTTCGTCATAATCATTTGCCCATTGATGGACTATTGAAAAATTTGGATCTCCAATATCTGCATGCGTGGCTCCCCAAGCGATTCCTCCCGGACCACAAAACAATTCTCCTAATCTATATGGCATTATGATTGCCTCCATTTCCTTCTGTAAATAGAATAATTTCATTCTGAATATTTTTCTTTTGACTATCCGTGAGTAATTCTGCATACATAAAAATTCTCTGGTAGCCTTCTAAATCATTTTGAGAAATCCAACCTGCTAGGATGTATAAATCTATAACATTAACATTGTAAAAGGATGCTAATTTTTTTAGGCTGAGTGGAGAGATTTCTTGGTTTAAACCTCTTTCAATTCTGCTTTGTTGTGAATCGGTAATACCCGTAGCATCGTGGACTTTCTTTTGACTATAACCATTTTCAGTTCTTAATTTTTTTAGATATATTCCCAGTTCATTCATATATTAATCACCAATCCTTACAGTGTATATCATAATACAAATGCTGCGATAATGCAATGAAAATATGAAAAATGCTGCGATAACGCAGCACCTTATCACATGATAAAATATGTAATGTGCAGCAATAGATATATAAGAATCAGTGTGATTGAAGATGAACATTCATCATCCGGTCATCAATATAATAATCGCAGGTGATTTTGCGGCTGTTTGTTCCATAGTATTCTACAACCTCTGGGAGATTGTCATTGACCGCATCAAATTCCAATCCGTGGTTGTGACACCATTCGACAGCATTCGACAGGGCAGCACCGGCGCGGCAGGTCCAGAGGATAAGCTTATTACCGTTTTTTCTCCATTCCTGAAGATAGGCAATCAAGGCTTTATTCGGAGCACCAAGTTCCGGCCAGTTGCTGAAGCAGAGGGTGCCATCAAAGTCAACCGCAATTGTTTCGTAATTCTTTTCCATGATCGTCCCTCCAATCTTTTGCGGTAGTGTCAGAAATCGTGATAAGCTTTTCCATACATAGGAGAGGGAATACATCCGGTAGAAGCAGACCAAAGTAAGTGGCAATCCGGTATGCCATGTCCAGGGAGAGATTCTGTTCTCCGTTTTCTATTTTGCTGATGGAACGTCTGCTGATATCGAGATCAAAAGCCATCTTTTCCTGACTGATGTGAAAAGATTTTCTAAGTTCATATACATTATTTGAATAAACCAACATAAAATACCCTCCTGAATGAATCTGGTATGAGTCTTTGCCAGGCTTTGCCAGGTATCATTCTATAGGATATGTTGTCCTATTAAACGGACTCGGTTGCGAGTCTGGCAAAGATTTTAAAGGAATCAAATTCTTTGACTTGAATTGGTGCATACTTTGCGTTTAAGGAAATGAGGAAGGTTCCGGCTTTGCTGATCAGTAATTTTTTGAAATAAGTCATACCGTTCAGGTAGAATAATCCGAAATCACCGGAATTAAGATTCTCCATTTGTTCAAACCATACCAGCTGCTGGTCCTTAAACTGTGGTTCCATACTGTCACCATTTAGGTGAACTCCGAAGTCTGCATTTTCTGGAACAGGCTCATAGACATCAACCTCTTCAAAATTTTCATCATCCAGATATTCACCGGTACCGGCGGAAGTAGGGAGCAGTGATATTTTCATTCTGCGTGGCTTGAACATAATGATGTCCGCTGATTGCTTCTGATACAGGCCTGATCTTCTAAGAAGGTCGATATATTCCTTTGCTTTTATGATGCCCTCTTCATTCAGTTCTGCAAAAGGTGCATTAGGGTTATCACCAATGAATTCGGTATAGATGTCCGCTATATCAAGTATTTCGCAGAGTGCCAGGAGCTGTGCTGCAGTAGGTGTGTTGTTATTCTTCTCCCAGGAGCTGACAGCAGCATTTCTCACATGGATATCATATTTACTCAATTCATTGGCAATATCGACTTGTGACATTCCTTTTTCTTTTCTTTTTGAAGCAATCACGCTTCCAATCTGTTTGTGCATAAAGCCTCTTTTCTAATCCCATCAGGGAAGTTCTAAATTGAGTTGATAGAATCATGTATCAATCTTATGTATAGAAATATACCACCATCCCACTATAATTTCAAGTGAAATCAATTCAAAATAGATAAATGTGATAAATAATCCCGTTGAAATATATTGAGGATTGATTTATATTAGTGCCTGTAAGAAGCAAACAGGAAGGAAGCGAAGGAGGGAATGGACAGAACAATATTGCATTCTGATATCAATTGTTGCTACGCTGCCATAGAGCATCTGCATCACCCGGAACTTGAGGGGAAGCCATTGGCAGTAGGTGGAGATCCAGAAGCCCGACATGGAATTGTATTGACAGCAGATTACATGGCCAAGAAGCGCGGTGTGAAGACTGGCATGGCACTCTGGCAAGCAAAGCAGGTGTGTCCGGAACTGAATTTCATATCTCCAAGAATGGATCTGTATTTGAGATTTTCCAGGATGGCCCACGAAATCTACGGAGAATACACAGATTTGGTTGAGCCATACGGTATTGATGAAAACTGGCTGGATATTACGGACAGCGTGAGCATCAAAGGAGATGGAGATAAGGTAGCAAAGGAAATCAGTGATCGGATGAAAGCGGAACTTGGAATTACCGTCAGCATAGGAGTTTCTTTTAATAAGATCTTCGCAAAGCTGGGTTCTGATTACAAGAAGCCGGATGCGATTACCACCATGTATCGGGATGAATTCAAAACCAAAGCCTGGAAGCTTCCTGCATCTGATCTTCTATATGTAGGGAGAAGCACTACCATAAAGCTTCATAAGCT